>VFKT01000019.1 GCA_009885395.1 Deltaproteobacteria bacterium
AAATCATCGCCAGCGTGCGGCCGACCAGCGGGCGGTGGGCGGCGGTGGCTTTCCAATCGCGCTTCAGGTCGGCGGCGAGCTTGAGCACGCCGAGCAGGGTCTCGGGTGTGTGGTCGGCGAGCGAGATCAGGTCGGATTTCATGACGGTAGGGCTCCCTTCAGGATCGCTAGACACAAATCAATCTCTTCGTCTGTGACGACCAGCGGCGGCGCGATCCGCAAGACCCGCTCGGCCGTGACATTGAGCAGCAGGCCGGCATCCAAGGCTCGCGCCGCGACGGTCCGGGCTCTCTCGCCGTCGCGCAGCTCAAGTCCGAGCAGCAGGCCCATCCCACGCACGGTTTCGATGGTTTCCGGGTGCTGCGCCGCGAGCCGCTCGAGTCCGCTCCGCAACCGGGCCGCAGCGACGCGGGCACGCGGCAGGGTCTCGGGGGCGAGCAGCACGCCGAGGGTTGCGACCGCTGCCGCGTTGGTCACGCAATTGCCGCCGAAGGTCGAACCGTGTGCGCCCAGGTCGAGACTGATCGCGGCACGTTCGGTCGCCAACATGGCCCCGACGGGCAGGCCGTTGCCGAGTGATTTTGCGAGCGTCATCACATCGGGGACGACGTCCATCTGTTGGTAGGCAAAGAGGGTCCCGGTGCGGCCGCAGCCGGTCTGGACCTCGTCCAGCATCAAGAGCAGGTCGTGGCGATCGCAGAGCTCGCGCAGGGCGGCGAGGTAGCCCGCAGGCGGCACCACTACGCCGCCTTCGCCCTGCACCGGCTCGACCAGCACGGCGACGGTTTCTGGCTTGAGAGCCGCTTCGATTGCCGCAACATCGCCGAAAGGGACGTAGCGGAAGCCCGGCAGCGTCGGCTCAAAACCTTTACGGACCTTTTCCTGTCCGGTGGCGGCGATGGTGGCCATCGTCCGCCCATGGAACGAACCCAGCATGGTCAGGATCTCGAATCGGCCGCCACTGGCGTGGCCGTACCGGCGCGCCAGCTTGATCGCGGCCTCGTTGGCCTCGGCGCCGCTGTTGCAGAGAAAGACCCGATCGGCGAACGAGTTTGCGACCAGCATTTCGGCCAGTTCGAGTTGGGGCGCGCTGTAGTGCAGATTTGAGACGTGCACCAGGGTGGCGATTTGCCGCTGAACCGCCGCCGTCACTGCCGGGTGACAATGCCCCAGGTTGGTGCAGAGAATGCTTGAAAAAAAATCGAGCACGCGTCGGCCGTCGGCATCTTCGAGCCAGGCCCCATGCCCCCGGACAAAGGCCGCTTCGGTGCGACCGTAAACCGGAACGAGGAGGCGCTCCGCCTGATTGACGAAATCGCTGGTAGACACCTTGTCTTCTTCTCCGGTCAGGGCGTAGCCGTCTTGGCTTCCGACGATTCCGGCTCGCCAGCCGTGACTTCGGTGCCGATGCCGGCGTTGGTGAAAAGTTCGAGCAGCACGGAATGTGGGACGCGGCCGTCGATCATATGAACCTTGCCGACCCCGCCAGCCAGCGCGTCCAGGCAACATTCCAGCTTCGGAATCATCCCGCCGTCGACCACGCCGCTGGCGATGAGGTTTCGCGCTCCTGCGGCGGTCAACGTTGGGACGAGCGTGCCGTCGGCACCGAGCACCCCCTCGACGTCGGTGAGCAGGAGCAGTCGCTCGGCGCCAAGGGCTGCGGCGATCATGCCGGCAGCGGTATCGGCATTGACGTTCAGACTCTCGCCGTCCGTGCCGGTGGCGACTGGCGCGATCACGGGAATGAAGCCCCGGTCCTGCAGCGCTTCGATGACTTTCGCGTCGACGCTCTCGACCTCGCCCACCTGCCCCAGATCTTCGCTGCTCACAGGCGGCTTGCGGCGGGCCCGC
>VFKT01000174.1 GCA_009885395.1 Deltaproteobacteria bacterium
CCAGGGCCTCGCCATCGAGGTGGGTCTCGGCGGTCCAAAGCGAGAGAATCGCGCCGCGGGTATAATCCGGGTTGACCAGGATCTCGACGTCGGTGGCGTCGGCGAAGGCGGCACGCACCTGCTCGCCGAGGTGACCGATCACGATCGTGGTCCGCAGCACTCCGGCCGCACGAAGCTGGCGGACCAGGCGCGCCAACAGCGTCTCGCCACCGACCTGCAACATGCCCTTTGGATGGTCGTCCATTTCCGAGCCGAAGCGCCTTCCCACGCCGGCGGCGAGGATGATCGCCGTCGTGTTCCCGTGCGCCGCACCTGTTCCGATCGTCTGCATGCTCTGCCCTCCCGGCCGGAGCCGTACACTGAGGCGAGGCCTGGGAAAATGCCGCCATCAAGGGCGGCCGCCGGAACGCTGCGCCCGGAAACTTTCGCTCTCGTCTGGCCATGCGCCATCAGAAAGAAGTTGTTGGCCATGGAAGGGATCGCTCAAATCTGCCAAATGTGGGGGTGCACGAACTGCAGAAGCCCGGGCGCTGTCAGGCCGGCACCAGCGTGGACCGGGCCCAGGTCTGGACGGGAGAACCGAAGATGAATGCGATCCAGGTGCGAGACATCGACCATGTCGTGCTGCGGGTGCGGGACCTCGATACCATGCTGACCTTCTACGCCGGCGTGCTGGGCTGTCCGGTCGAGCGCCGACTTGAGGATCTGGGCCTGATCCAGCTTCGGGCCGGCGCTTCGTTGATCGACCTGGTGCCGGTCGACGGCCCACTCGGCCTCGCGGGCGGGCGAGCGCCAAGCGCCGACGGTGGCGGGCGCAACCTCGACCACGTCTGCCTCAGACTCGAGACTTTCGACGAGAGTGCGATCCGCTCGCATCTTGTCGCGCACGGCATCGCGGCCGGCCGAACCTCGACCCGCTATGGCGCCGAGGGCAACGGGCCCTCGATCTATATCACCGACCCCGAGGGCAACACGGTCGAGCTGAAAGGCCCGCCCGACGGCGGAATGGCTCCGTGATACCATGATTGACTAGACTCGCGACCGCTGAGTTCAACCTTCGCTTGAATTCGGGGTCGGGCGAAGAGCGCGATCACCCGCTGCCGTTCTGCGCCAACGCCTCGCGGACCCGCTGCGCGATTTCTTCCGGGGTCCAGGGGATGCGAGGCGCCAGCGGTCCCTGGTCGATCTTTGTTTCTACCAGCACCATCGCTGGCCCTTCGACCTCAAGGGCGTGGCGCAAGGCCCGCTCAAGTGCGCTGGCGTCAGAGACCCGTTCTGCGTGCGCGTAACCGGCGGCGCGCGCCACCTCTTCGAGCGGCACCAGGCGTGAGATCGTCGGCTGCCCGCCGGTACTCGCATAGGCCCCGTTATCGACCACCAGATGCAGGAAATGCGGTGGGCGCGAGGCGGCGATCCGGGCGAGCGTGCCCAGGTTCATCAAGACATTGCCATCGCCATCGATCACCGCGACCCCGCGTCCGGGCTGGGCCAACGCAATTCCGAGAGCGATGGACGGCGCCAATCCCATCGAGCCGATCATGTAGAACTGACCGCGACGATCAAGTGCGGCATGCGCCCAGCGCGAGAGGAAGCCGTTCGCACAGACCACCGCCCGACCGGCGAGCAAGGGCATTGCGAGCGCGAGCGCCGAACGGGTATCGAGACGGTCAATCATGCGAAAAGCCCCGCCGGAGCGAGCAGTGCCACCGCTCGGGCCTCGGCCTCGAGAACGTCCACAGCCCATTCCAAATCCGTCTTGAGTGTGTCGGGTCCGAGCCGTCGCCAGGCGAGTCCGATCGCGTCAAGAATCGTCGACATGGCCTGGCCCATCACCAGATGCTCGGGCGCATCGTGACCGTCCTCGCCCCGCCAGGTGATCACCAGCAGGGTCGGAATCCGGTAGAGCAGTTGTAGCGAGCCGAGCGCGTTGATCGAGACGCCAAGGCCCGAATTCTGCATCAACACGACCGGCCGACGTCCGGCCAGCGCAGCGCCGGCTGCGAGCCCCAGCGCGGCGTCCTCGCGGGTCTCGGCGATCCAGCCGTGGGGCTCAAGCGCCGCGATCACCGACCCCACCAACGAGCAGGGCACGCCGGAAAAGAAATCAAAGCCACTCTCGCGAAGAAGGCCTGCAAAACGTGCGCCGCGCAGCGCGGCTTCGCCCGAAGTGGCGCTCACCGTCCCCCCTCCGAGCCATGGTGCCGCGAGTTGGGGCGCCAGCCTTTGGCTTCGCTGAGGGCAGCGCTCATCTTCCCGGTTCCCGGCGGTCGTGCCCCGAGTTGGGCAGCCCGGGTGCGGCTTCGCCCGTGATACCGTTCATCTTCTCCTCCCGCTTCCGGACGGGGCGGGTGAATGTACAACTCGTTGATAATCGAGCAGCGCCGCAAGCGCAGAGTCCGTGCAGGCGGCGTCGGGAATCGCACCCGGACATTCGCCGAATCCCTCCTCCGACCACGCCGCCAGGAGCCAAGCCATCGACATCTCCAGCGCGCGCGTCGTAGCGGCCCGGTCAAGACCGTCAGCACGCTGGAGCGACGGGCCGGCGACGGTCGCGAGCGCAGCGCGCAGCACCGCCGCCGTGGCACGGACCGAACCGCGTTCCCAGACGGCGTCGCGTGGCGCACCGAAGCCCCCACCGTGCATCTGTAGCTCAAGCAAAGAGTCAAGAGCTGCACCGATGTTTTTCAGCGTCTCGACGCCCTGATCCGCCCTGCCGCCAACGACGATCCCCTCGACGGACTGCCTGAGCGCGACGGCACGTTCGAGAATGTCTGCGCCGAGGGCCTCGTCGGGGGAACCCATCTCCGCGGCCTGCGGGTCTCGTAGCCCGAGGGCGTCGCCAGCGGAATCAGCCTCCGCAGCTCGGGGCTCCCGCAGCCGGAGTTCGTCGAGCGCCAGCTTCACGCCCGCGATCAGTTCGCTCAAGGCCTCAGCCTCGTTGGCCGCGCTCTCGGCGCGCAACCCGACCAGCGCATCGCTGCCAAAATTGGTCATTCGCGCAGCTCGGCCCAGGCGCGGCGGTAGTCGGCAAAACTGTCGATCTCCATCCAGCCCTTATGGACCTCGACACAATCGATTTTCTCGCCGCGATCGAGCAACTCCTGGAGCAGATCCGTCAGACTGGCACGGCCGAATTCCGAAGCCTCATGGAAGGCCCCGGCTCGACCTTCGAGCTCAGTGCAAACCTCACGCACTCGGCGCGCCCCCTCGGGTGAGAGCAGAACGAGCCCGATAAACTCTCCGTCGGCCTGGTCCCGCGAAAGCTTCTGCCCGATGCGGCGCAACTGCACCCGCGCGTCGGCCACGAAACGCGAGCCCTCGGCCGGTGCGCCGCCATCGGTGACGACAAGATCAAGAGAACCGCCGGGCAAGGTTCCGAGCCGCCGCGATTCCTCGAAAGCGCGGTCGACGACAATCGTGATGTCTCCAGTCGCACGCAAAAGTCGTGCGACGATCGAATCGTCGAAAATCACATCGCCATAGGTGCAAAGAAGCGCGCCATCGATCTTATGCGCCGCAAGCAGCAGCGATTGAACCTCGCCCGACTCGAGATAGCGCGGGTTATCGAAGTAGCGCAGATTCGGCACTGTCACCGCCTCGGCGCAATAGCCGCGGACGACCCCGATCTCGCGGATGCCGTTCGAATTGAGGGCAGAGATCTGCCGCTCCAAAACGGTACGGCCACGCACCTCAAGCATACAGCGCGGCCGATCGGCGGTGATTTCGCCGAGCCCGCCATCGTCGCCGGCCGCGAGGACAACAGCCGTGACAGCCGGGCCCGCCGGGGGCAGGTAGCGCGATTCGTTGTCACGCAGATCGGAGAGCCCGACCAAGCGGTAGATCTCTTCGAGCGGTGCGATCCGGCGCTCGACCTCGAGCGGACGCCCGGCCCGAAGCTCTAGCAGCGATTCCCGCATTGCAACCACCGCCGCGCGCAGCGATTGATTTGCATAAATGACGAGTTTGAAGCCGGCTTCCCGAAGTTCCTCGAGTGGCGTCGCGATATAGGTGGTCGGCACAGCGACCAGCGGCACCGGGCGATTCCACGCTCTTGCCACTTCGCGCAACTCGGCGAGATCTGTTGCCTTGGAATGCACCAGAACAGCATCGGCACCAGCGTCGGCGTAGGCGTGCGCGCGCCGCATCGCCTCCTCGTGCCCCCAGCCGGCGATCAACGCCTCGGTGCGGGCGATGACAACGAAATCGGGATTCCGCCTGGCAGAGAGAGCGGCCGCAACCTTGCCGGCGTGCTCCTCGAGCGGCGCCAGTTCGCGCGCAACGTCGGCGTAGAAGCTGCACCGTTTCGGAAAGACGTTATCCTCGATGCAGATCGCGGCAAAGCCCGCGGCCTCGAAATCCTGCACCGTGCGCATCACATTGATCGCGTTGCCAAAACCGGTGTCGCGGTCGGCGATCACCGGTACGGTGGTGGCTTCAACCATGCTGCGCCCCGCGTCGAGCGTCTCGCTCATGGTCAGGATGCTGGCATCGGGCACGGCGCGCACGGCCGAGAGTCCAAAACCACTCGCCCAGATCGCGTCGAAGCCCGCCTCCTCGGCGAGCTTGGCGGAAAGCGCATCGTGCGCGCCGCATGCCACAATTTGTGGGCGCTCGTTGAGCGCACAACGCAGGGATCGGCTCGGAATCAACAAGCGACCCGATTACCGGCTCGCTGACGATGCAACAACCTGCGGCAACCGCGTCTCAAAAAACGCTTCGGTTGGTTACAGAATGCCCGCGCGTCCTCAGAAAATTCTTGGCCTCGCAACGCTCCAACCGGACCCCACCCGTCTGACCTGCGCCAAATGCGAGCCGGTCGAGGACCGCACGACAGCGTTCGACCTCTTGCCGAACGAGTCTTGAATCGGCGTGCGCGCTGGCGGGGTCTCCCGCCTTTTCCAGCGTGCGTTCGAGTTGGCGCGCCACACCACCGCGATGGTTGCCAGTGGCGAGCCCATTTCGTGTGCCGCGCCTGCGGCGCGGGTGGTCAGCCCGGCCAGCCAAAAGGCCGATCAAGGCAATATTCGACAAGGCGGCGATCGCGCCAAGCCCTGATAGCGCGGCCATCGGCAAAGCAGCGCATCAACCAATCGAGTTCGCTCTCGGCACGGCCCGCGTTGATCACGACCCCGACCAGACGACCGGGACCAGGGGCGACTCCGCCCCGGCGGGCGCGTGATCTGGCCTCTGAGTTCCGCCACGCGGCCTTTTCATGCGAGCAATGGCGGCTTCAACCTGCGCCAAGGCCTCATGCACCCCATCAGAATCACCCGAGACACGATCGACGATTCGACCTTTGTCATCGAGAACCACCAGTCCCGGCAAGGCCTTTACGCCAAGGAGTGCTGCAGCTGATCCGCTCGGGTCGGTCCAAACTTCGAAAGCGGCGTCGGGGTGGTCGCTTTCGAGAAAGGCCCGCATCGCGTCGGCATCCTGGTCAATGCTGAGCGCAACGAGACGGACGCTGCCGGCCGGCAGCTTTCGGGCCAGGACGTCAAGCTCCTTCAAACCCGGCTTGCAGTAGGAGCACCAACTCGCCCAGACCTCGATGACGGCTGGCGCGCCTCGCAAATCGCGCAACGAACGCGGCTCGCCCGCCAGATCAAAAGCCTTGAGCCGCGACTCCGGCCCCGGCGACGGCAAAGCAGAAGTGCCAGCGAAGAGAAGGACGGCAAGGACGGCGGCAGGCGCAAGCCAGCCCCTCCGCACGGCCCGCGGCAACAGAGCCCGCGATCCAGCAGCCGGGCCCGCCATCAGAAGCACCACACCAGCCCAAGCCGAAGCCGCCAATCGGGAGCGATCTGCAGCCCGGCCTGGAACCGATCGACCGGAATATCGACCGAGACGTCGAACCCGAGCAGGCTGCTCCAACGCAGGAAAAGGCGCGGCTCGAGGAACATATAAGTCGCCGCAGTATCATCCAGCGCGCAACCGTGCGACCCGTCTTGGCCTTTGGTTTCGCCCGATAGACTGGCCGATACCGCCCCGGCGCCGGCTTCGTCGAGCACGGGATAACCACCCATGTCGAGCCGATCAATCAGGCTTTTGGCGTAGCGGTAGTTGAACGCACCTGTGGTCGGCAGGAGCCCCTGACCGACAGCCTGCAAAAACCAACGGTGGTAGCTGCCAAAGAGTTCGCCCCCCAGCACACCACTGACGCTGCCGGTGCCGAAGGCCAGATCGTGGCCGTCGATGCCACTGCCCGCATGGCCGTGCTCCTCATGTGCCGGCCCATTCCACGGGTCGGGCAGCGAGTCAGAGCCGATTTTGTCATGCATCTCGCCAGCATGGGCGACCCGGTTCGGGAGGGCCGCACCCGCCTCGCACCGCGTCATTGCCGCCAATCCGGACCCCGAAGATCCTTCGCCAAGCGCCATCGTTGAGGCCCTCACCGGCGTCGACGAAATTTTCGACAATTGCGCTGTCAACAAAGGCTGTCCCGG
The DNA here is from genome assembly GCA_009885395.1 of Deltaproteobacteria bacterium. GTDB lineage: Bacteria > Desulfobacterota > Binatia > UBA12015 > UBA12015 > SXLG01. The sequence goes on from VFKT01000174.1 coordinate 6,444, forward strand.
TCGGACCGACGACTCGACGAACCCGCGCCCGGCCTGCCTCGCTGCCGGCCGGGCGCCCGTCCCAGCTCCGTTCCCCGATCGCAGGCGCCCTGAGCCTGCGGTTGATTCCCGGGGCCGGGGCAGCCCGCTTGCGAGCGGGTGGGCGGCGGGTTTCCCTGCCGCTGTGCCGAACGCCGATGATGCCCTCTGGATATTGGCTGCGGCGATCACCGTGGCTGTGCCGTTGCGGGCCTGGGCCGTGCGCGGTCGCTCCTACGCCACCTTCGCGTTGGTCCTGCTGCTGCTCTCGGTGCCCGCCGCACTCGTGGTGCATGACCGCCTGAGGGGATTGGTGCCCGGCGTGATCGTATTCTGGATGGATGCGGCCTTCCTCTGGGGTCTCGCCGCGACCGGCTGCCATCTGGTCGCCTTGACGAAACCGCGACTCCGCGAGGCGCCGTTTCGTCTCGGCATCAGCCTGCCTGCGATGGTCTTTCTCTCGACAGGCGCGCTCTCGCTGCTCTGGCTCGGGCTGCTGGCGCCCTTGCGTATGCTCGCCAACCTCGCCGCGAGTCGCGACCTCACCACGCTGCTGGACTGGCTGGATGCCGCGCCTGCCGTCGTTGCGTTGGCGTCAATCGCGACCTCGAGTCGGCCGCGACGCGAGACCGTCCATTTTTCCTTGATCGACCCGGCAGCCCGCCCCGCCTCCACCGCAGCCCTCCCGCTCAAGCGCCTCAAGGTCAGGCGCGTCCGCCATAAGGGCGCGCACCCGCCGCAATCTGCTGCGAACACCAGCAAGGATAGAATACTCCGGGTGGTCCAGATCACCGACCCCCACCTCGGGCCCTGGCAGCCGGTGCGCAAGCTGGCGCGGGAAATCGAGAGGCTTTGTGCCGGCGATCCCGACCTGGTGCTGCTGACGGGAGATCTGCTCACCATGGAAAGCGGGGGCACCCCGGGTGCCCTGACCGAGGCGCTGGCCCCGCTCAGCCAACTCGCCGGTCGCTGCTTCGCGATTTTCGGCAACCACGACCACGAAGCGATCGATGAAGTCCGCGCCGGGCTTCGCGCCACAGGCGTGCGACTTCTGGTCGACGAGGAAGTCTGTGTCGTGACCCGGCTCGGCAGGATCTGGATCCTCGGCGCCGATTGGCGCGGCCGCGGCCGTGCCGAGCACCTTGAGCAACTTTTTGCAGAGCACCCCCGCCAAGACACCGCGCCCAGATTATTGCTGCTGCACGACCCCAGCGCCTTCACGCTGGTTCCCCCCGGCGCGGCCGACCTCACCTTCTCTGGCCATACCCACGGCGGCCAGCTCGGCCTGGTTTCGCTCGGCTTCAACCGGACGATTCTGACCGGCACGCGCTGGCCCGACCACGGCCTCTTCGCCGCCGGGCAGAACCGGCTCTACGTCCACCGGGGCACTGGGCATTACGGCTTTCCCTTGCGGATCGGCGTGCCGGGGGAAGCCTCGCGGCTTGAGATCGAGCTGCCTCCGCTCGAGGCCTGAGCTTCGCGGCCGCATTGCGAGGCCCCCGGGGTGTCGTTACCGTTGCGGGCCATGGCCACGATGATCACCGACGAGTGCATCAATTGCGGTGCCTGCGAGCCCGAATGTCCCAACGAGGCGATCTACCAGGGCGGCGTCGAATACGTAGCGCTCGACGGCACCAAACACCCCGCACTCTCCAAAGATTTCTTTTATATTGTCCCTGAGAAATGCACCGAGTGCGTCGGCTTTTTCGACCAGGAAGCATGTGCCGCCGTCTGTCCCGTGGACTGCTGCATCCCCGATCCGGAACGGATCGAGAGCGAAGACGCTCTCGCCGTGCGGGCGAAGCAAATCCACCCGGAAAAAGATTTCTCGGGCGAACTGCCCTCGCGCTTCCGCAAGGTGGCGGACGCGGGCGCGGCGGCCACCGCCGGGGCATCCGCTGCGGCATCCGGCGACGCCATCTCCGGCACCATCCAGATGGCCATGCCCGTGATGTCGGCCGAAGATGCGCTGGCCGCGAAGTTTCCGCTGCAGGACGATTGGGAAGTGCCCTTGACGTGCTTCCGCTGCACCGGACGCTTTGCGGTCCCTCTGCTCTATCTCAGGCCCGGCACGGTGCTGCATTGCCCGCATTGCGGCGGCTCATATGTGCCGAACACCCAGCTCTATCAGAGCGTGCAGCAGCGGGTGACGACGTTTTTCGACGCCTGGGGCACGAGCTTCGACGATCTGCGCGAGCGTCGTCGGCGCGAACTCGACCGCTTCGAGAATGATCTGGTGGAGGCCTTCGAGAAGGCACGCACTGAAATCGACAAGCTGACGGCCAAGCCCGAGTTGCCAGGAGCACCGACGCGCCAGCGCGGCATTTTCGGCTGAAATCCGAGCCATGCACTGCGGCAACCCCGTTGCGCGGCCATCGCCGTGTGGTTGGGTGCCGCCGTTTCGAGCTTAAAACAAGAGCCGTGCCCAGAGGGCGAACGGCAAGAGGAGAAACGATCGATGAAAGCTGCAATTCTGAGGGCGGTCGGAGAACCGTTGGAAGTCCGCGACGACGTGAAGGTCTGCGACCTCGGCCCGAGCGATGTGCATATCAAACTGGTCTCGAGCGGCGTCTGCCATTCCGACCTTTCGGTCCAAAACGGCACCATCCCGTCGGGCACGCCGTGCGTGCTCGGCCACGAAGGTGCGGGCATCGTACTCGAATGCGGCGACCAGGTGAGGCGCGTCAAGGCCGGAGATCATGTGATCGTCTCGTTCACCCCCGCCTGCGGCGTCTGCGTGCCCTGCCTGCGCGGTCAGTCGAACCTCTGCGGCTTCATGTTCGAGATGATGATGACCACCCATTTCGAGCTTGGCGGCCAGAAAATCGCCGGTATGACCGGCTGTGGCACCTTCGCCGAGGAAATGATCGTCTCCGAGCACGCCGTCGTGAAGGTCGACGACGACGTCCCCCTCAATGTCGTTTCATTGATCGGCTGCGGTGTCATGACCGGGGTTGGCGCGGCGATCAACACCGCCCAGATCAAGCCGGGCTCATCGGTGGCGGTGATAGGCGCCGGCGGCGTGGGTATCGCCGCCATCCAGGGAGCGCGCATCGCGGGCGCCGCGGAAATCGTCGCGATCGACCTGGTCGAGTCCAAACTCGAAATGGCGAAAAAGTTCGGCGCGACACACGGCGTCAAGCCGACCGACGTCGATGGCGTGAAGAACGAGATCACGCGCGGCGAGGGCTTCGACTATGTGCTCGAGTGCATCGGTAACCCGGCGACCATCCGCCAATGCTTCGACCTCACCCGTCGCGGCGGCACGGCCGTCGTGGTGGGCGTGGGCCGGATGGATCAGATGATCCAGTTCAACGCTTTCGAGCTCTTCTACAGCGAGAAGAACTTCAAGGGCTCGATGTATGGTTCGGCCAATGTGCGGGTCGACTTCAACCGCCTGCTGCGCCTCTGGAAGGCGGGCAAGCTCGACCTCGAAGGCATGATCAGCCGTCGCATCAAGATCGATGACGTCAATGATGCTTTCCGGGCGATGCAGGCCGGCGAAGTCATCCGCTCGGTCATCGACTACCAGTAGCTCAAGGACACCCTACGCCGGCGCGCTTCCCTTGGGCGCCGGCGGGGGACGCCCTCAGGCTCTCCTGAAGCAGCCACTGCTCCGGCTCGACCGGTATCGACCGTGGCCTGCTTGCCAACCTGCTCAGTTCGCCGCGAAGGTATTGCTGCATGGACTTTCCTTCGCGTGCGGCACCGAGCAGGCAAGTTCATCCAGGACGGCCTCGTCCACGTTCCGGATGGTGAGCTGAACCGGCATCGCGTTCATGATCAGGCCAGTCCGGGCAGAAATCGAGGCACCAGGTTGAGCGCGCCGCTGAACGTGGCGGTTCCATCCGCTGTCTCCCGAAGGGACGGTGATCACCAAACCAAAAACGGCTCAACGCACGGTGGATCCAGGGGCGACCACGCGGCCCGGAGCCACCAGCGTCAGACCATCGGCATCAGTCGCCGCCAAGAGCATGCCCTGGCTCTCGACGCCGCGTAGCTTGACGGGTGCCAGGTTCGCGACCACCACGATCTGCCGGCCGGGCAACTCGGCCAGGTCGACGTGCAAGCGGATCCCGGCCACGATCTGGCGGTCTTGCGCTTCGCCGAGATCGACCTGCAAAACCACCAGGCGATCGGCCTTGGGGTGGGCCTCCGCCGAGCGTATGGTCCCCACCCGAAGCTGAAGGCGAGCAAAGTCGTCGATTGAAATCGGCGGAGAAGCGGCGGGCAGCTCCGGTACAGTCTCTTCAGCCATCTTCCCGCCTCCCGTGTTTCGTTTCTCGGCTGTCGCGTCGCTTATTCGACGGCGAGCACGGCAAGCGCGTTCTGCTCGAGTTCGGCTCGCAGCACCGCGTAGTCCTCGTCGGAGAGCTTGCCCGTAGCATGGTCGAATTCGGCTTCGCGTATTGCCGCAAGAGCCTTATGGCGGGCCAGTTCGAGTTCCCGGCGTGCGTTCCGGTTCGTTGTGGCAACAATGCGCGGCGATGCCTTCAGGGCGGCAGGCGAAAGCAATGGCCAAGCCACGAAAGCGGCGGTCGCAACCACCAGCAGCAGGCCGAGAGACGTCAACATCGGATCGCGCTCATTTCCCCTCATCGAAGCGCCGCAGGGCCTCTTCGAGACGTGCCCGCGCCGCCGGATCCGCTATTTCTAGCTTGTCATGCAGTTCGGACAGCCCGGCGACACCAGCCACAGCTGTTTGTCGACGCCAACGCAGCAGAATGAAAGCGACCATCAGGAACCCGGCACCAATGACGATGAAGGGCATGGTCCAGGCCGCAAGGTTGAAGCCACGCATGGTGGGTGCCGCGAGAACCTTTTCGCCGTATTTCTTTTCGAACCAGCTCAGAATCTGCTCGCGCGGCTCGCCCATCTTGAGTTGTTGCGCAATTTCTTCCTTGAGAGGAATGCCGGACGGACAATTGACGTGGTTGCAGGAATGCACCGTCAAGCCGCAGCCGCATTGACACGTGAGCTGGCTCTCGATCTCGGTCTGCGTCGGTTGTTCGAGCGCACGCACCTCGACCGCAGCCAGCGCCAGCAGCGTGCAGGCCAGGGAAAGCAGCCGAAGGAAGGACAGGGGACGCTCTCGCCCGACCCTCACGTTTGCCTTCAGAGCCACACCCGCCATCATGCTCCAACGCGTTCGGCAGCGTCGGCCGTCGATTCAACGCGGCGCTCGGCGAACGAAGGCCACATGCAGATGCCGGCACCGATCGTCATGACCAGGCCACCGATCCACATCCAGGCAATCAGTGGATTCAAGAAGACCTGGAAGATCGCAGCCCCGGTCTTCAACTCATAGCTCGCCAGCACGACGTAAAGATCTTCGCCAAAAGTGGAGCGGATCGCGACTTCCGTCGTCGGTTGCTCGGGCTTCTTGTAGAAGCGCTTCTCGGGGTACACAGCGCCCAGCGCACGGCCGTCGGCCGAGATCGCGACGGTTGCCGCCGTCCACAGCACATGGTCGGTATCGCCGTTTTTGACGCCCTCATAGGTCAGGGTGTAGCCGCCAAGTTCGAGACTTTCCCCGGGTAGAAGTGATTTCTGGATTTCGAGCTTGAAAATGGACGACGCCACGATGCCGACAAAAACCATGACCAACCCGACGTGCACCACATAGCCACCGTAGCGGCGGCGATTCTTGCCGATCAGCCGCGACAGCGCGACCGGAAACGCTTCGCCGAGCACAGCATGTCGCACGCGTGCGCCACGCCAGAACTCCACCAGAACCGTCATCAAGGCAAATGTCGCGATCGAGAAGGCGACGATCGCATAAAAGTTGCCGGCCCCCGCGACCATCGCGATGAGGCCAACCGCGACCCCAGCCGAGGCCGAAATCCCAAAGCTGCGCCGAAGGCTGCTCCAGGTGGCCCGCCGCCAGGCAATCACCGGCCCCACACCCATCAGGAAGACGAGCGCCAGGGCAAGTGGTGCGTTGACGCGGTTGAAGAAAGGTGGCCCGACAGTAATCTTGACGCCACGCACCCACTCGGAAATCACCGGAAAGATCGTGCCCCAGAAAATCGTGAACGCGATCCCCACCAGAATCAGATTATTCAGCAGGAAGGCGGCCTCCCGCGAAAACACGCTCTCAAGCTCGTTGCGGCTGCGCAGCAGCGGCAAGCGCCACACGAGCAGCCCGATCGAGATCGTGAGCACGATCCCAAGAAAAACCAGGAAGAAGGGACCAAGCCCCGACTGGGTGAACGAATGCACCGACGAAACCACGCCAGAGCGGGTGAGGAAGGTGCCGAAGATCGTGAGCGCAAAGGTCAGGATCACCAACACCATGTTCCAGACCTTCAGCATATCCTTCTTTTCCTGGATCATCACCGAGTGCAAAAATGCAGTTGATGTGAGCCAGGGCATGAAGGCCGCGTTCTCGACCGGATCCCACGCCCAGTACCCGCCCCAGCCCAGCACGACATAGGCCCAGGCGGCCCCGAAAAGATTGCCGAGCATCAGGAAGAACCAGGAAAACAGCGTCCAGCGTCGGGTCGACCGGATCCAGCCGTCGCCGAGCTGGCCGGTCGCCAGAGCGGCGATCCCAAACGCAAACGGGACCGTGGTCGAGACGAAGCCCATATACAGCGAGGGCGGGTGGATGGTCATCCAATAGTTCTGAAGCAGCGGGTTCAGGTCCGAACCCTCGGTCGGCGTGAAAGGCAGCCGCTCGAAAGGGTCAGTGACGAAAACCAGCAGGGAGATGAAGAACGTTCCGGTAGTGAGCAGCGTCGCCGTCACCCAAGGCATGAAGGCCCGATTGCGGTCGCGGTTCTGCAGCAACACCACGGCGGTGCAACCGGCGAGCAAAAAGGCCCACCACAGAAGCGAGCCCTTCATGCCGCCCCAGAGGGCCGCGATCGTGTACCAGACCGGCAGCGTCGAGGAGCTGTAGGCGGCGACATACTCGACATTGAAATCGTGCCGCAGCAGCAAAGTGAGCAGCGCGGCGACAGCAATGCCGGTCAACCCACAAAATGCCCAGGCGGCATTTTCGCCCACGGCGGCCAATTCGCGGTCGCGCCGGAGCCCGCCGATCAGACTCGCCAGCACCCCGAGAACACCAACGCCAAAAGCAAGGATGAGAGCCAGCCGGCCGATTTCACTCATAACACCACACGCGCAGCCTCAGGGCTCAGCTTCCGGTCACAACGCCAGACGATGCCGATTGGCCGGGTGCCGCACGCGCGGATTCTGCATCCGGTTGGACCTCGGCCTCGTATTTCGACGGGCAAGTCGTAAGCAAAGCTTCAGCCTCGAAAACACCGTCGCGGACACGTCCTTCGACGATGACATCTTTGTCTTCACCAAACATATCGGGCAGGATGCCGTTGTAGCGGACCCGCAATTGAGCGTCGGCTGTGCCTTCGATCACCGGACGCGGCATATGCATATCGACCTTCGCCGGAATCGGAACGACCACGAAAGCCAGGTCCAGCGTCGTCGGATCCCAATCGACCGAGCCGTCGGCGACGCGGCCCGCGATGCGTAGCGGCTTATCGTCGTGTGCTCCTTTCGAGGCGGCCCATTCTTCCATCGTGAGAAAGTAGGCCGAGGTTTCGCTGGCCGCCGTCCAGATCAGTGTAGCTACGGCGGCAACGATGACGCCCGAGCCCAGTGCGAACTTGAATTTACGATTCACGAGGGTTGGAGGCACAACTAACTCATGCCATACGAGGCGGCAACGCGGTCCATGGCTTCTCGCGGCACGTCGACACGCCGCTACGCCGGGTGCGAGTCAGCCACGGATGGCGCAAACGCCAAGGCGTTGCGCTGGAAAAATCGCGCCGCGGGATATGGCGCAGACGGGGAGCGAGCGGGATGACGGAGGAAGCGGGGAGGAGGGGCTCTCGATGCGATCGATCAGGTCCGCCGTCGGGACGCCGCGCCTGCGCGCCACGTCCCCAGAAACCGACGGAAAACCCCGTGGTAACGAGATCGGCTCCGACGCTTGCCCTGCCCGCGCCGCGCCTCCCGAGAAAACGAGGGGTCGCTCCCGACTGGCCTTGGGTGGTCCTGCGGGTGGCGCAGGTCGCGCCGCGCCTCCAGAGAAAACGACGGGTCGCTCCCCCAACTGCGCGAAGCCTTCACGCGCCGGCGCAAGCCGGGCGAAACACACCTGGGGGCGGAGGCCGGGCTGAGCTTTGTTCGCGTTTCCGGTGGATCTTTTTCGCGAGCACGATCGGGTTGCTCGCCTCGATGCTCGCACTCGACAGCGCCAGAGCCGCGACCGCCCCAGAGCCGACGGGACTCCCAAACGCGCTCGCAGCCGCGCTCATGGGTCTGGTCGAAGGCCTCACCGAGTTCCTGCCGGTCTCCTCGACCGGTCATCTTATTTTGGCAGGACATTTCCTGCACTATGGATCGCCGGCCTTTGAAATCGTGATCCAGCTCGGCGCGATGTTTGCTCTGACCTGGTGCTATCGTGAGCGCTTGACCAAATTGGCGCAAGACGTCTTCCGACGGCAGCAAGCGCGCGCCTTCGTTGCCAAGATCGTGCTGGCGTTTATGCCCGCAGCTCTGGCGGGACTCACGCTTGGCGATTTCGTGGAGAGTCATCTTTTTAGGCCGGAGTTTGTCGCCCTGACGCTGGTCCTTGGCGGAGTCGTCCTGCTTGTCGTTGACGGCCCCGGGCGCAGCGGTCGGACGCTGGATCTAGAGGAGGTCAGCTTCGGCCAGGCGCTAGCGATCGGCTGCGGCCAGACCCTGGCCCTCCTGCCCGGCGTCTCGCGCTCGGGAGCGACCATCGTGAGCGGCCTGCTGGCCGGCCTCGATCGCCGCGTGGCGACCGATTTCTCCTTCCTGCTGGCGCTACCGACCATGTACGCGGCCGGCGGCTACACGCTGCTTCGGGCGCACAAAGAATTGGCAGCGGAAGTCGGCAGCGGCCTCCTGATCGGTCTTGTCATAGCCTATATTTCGGCGCTGGTCGTCTTGCGGGCATTTTTGAAATTCGTACAGACCAATTCGCTGCGGCCTTTCGGTTGGTACCGCATCATCGTCGGGCTCTTGATCGGCGGAGTCTTTCTCTTTTCGAATTGAGGAGAGATCTGCCCGTCGGGCGCGCGGTTCAAGCGGCGGCGCCGCCGAGCGTCTCCGCGCCGGCCAACGCCTCGGCGAGCCGGTCCAGGGCAATGCCACGCGACCCCTTGGCCAGCACAAGAGCCGGAACGTCGTCGGCCAGGATCTCGTGCAACGCCACCTGCGAAGCTTCGACATCGGCCACTTCCCGGGTGAGCACGCCCCTGTCGCGACACCCGGCCGCCAGTTCGGCGGCGAACCGTCCCACGGCGATCAGCGCCGTGCCCTGCGGCAGGCGGCGGGCGATCTCGCGGCCGGTCTCGCGATGCAATTCCGACTCCCCGGCACCCAACTCAAGCATATCACCGAGCACCAGCACCAATCGTTCGTTCTCGCGCCGGATCGCCAATGCGGTTTCAACCGCGGCCAGACACGAGGCCGGGTTCGAGTTGTAGCTATCATCGAGAACCAGCCAGGGCCGGCCGCGTGCCGGTCGCGGCGCAAGCCGGTGCGGTGGCGCCGTCAAGCCGGCCAAGCCAAGCGCGATTGCCTTCTCGGTACCACCGTCGGTAGCCCCGTCCGCAAGGCTCAATTCATACGCTACGGCGATGGCAAAGGCCGCCGCCCAGGCCGCCGGTGCTCCCAGCAAGGGCAGCTTCCAAGGGCGCACCACGCCGTCGGGCCCGCGCAAATCGAACGAAGTGCCGCTCCGCTCAAGGCGAATCGTGCCGAGCTGCCAAGCATCGTCAAGTCGCTCGCCTAGAGTGCGGACGTCGGCTGGGCGCAAGCGCCGGGCGGCTTCCACCAGGCCGAACTCGGCTGAGCCGATCAAAGCCCGCCCTCCGACGCGCAAGCCGCTCAAGATTTCGCATTCGGCTGCGATCACGCCGGCAAGGCTGCCGAGGCCCTCCAGATGTTCGGCGAAGGCGGCGGTAATGACACAGAGGTCGGGCCGCGCCATGGTAGTCAGTCTGGTAAGCTCGCCCGGTGCGCTGGTGCCAAGTTCCAGCACGGCAAAACGCGTCGCCTGCGGCACGTCAAGGAGAGCCAACGGGGCACTCACCTGGGAGTTGGCGTTGCCTGGCGTCGCTCTGGTCGGGCCGAATTGGGCCAGCACCGCAGCAAGCACCTCCTTGGTTGTGGTCTTGCCGTTGCTGCCGGCGATCCCGACCACCGCGCCCTGCAAGCCGTCGCGCCACCATGCCCCCAGCGCTTGCAGCGCCAACGTCGTGTCTTCGACCCGGATCAGCACCGCGCCCGGCGGGGCGTCGGTATCGTCGCGCATGACGAGCGCGCCGGCCGCCCCGGCGGCACAGGCTTTCGCCACGAAGGCGTGCCCGTCCGAGCGGGCGCCCGCAAGGGCGACGAAGAGCGCGCCGGGCAAGATCCGCCTTGAATCGAGGGCCGCCGCCTGAAACCGTTGATCCGGGTCTCCCGCGAGCACCCGGCCGCCACTGCGCCGCGCGATTTCGGCCGCCGATAGATCCACCAGGCCCACCCCCGCAACGCTACCCGGTCACGCCCCGCGCCCGACCGTGACGGGGCTTATCCCCGCCTGTTGCCGGCAGCCCTACCAAGGGGGAAGCTCTTCCGCCGCCCGGAATCCGCCCGTCGCTTGAGCCCGACCCCGGCCAGGTCCCGACGGATCAGGCCCCGATTCAGGACGAAGACACCGGTTTCTCGCCCGATGGCGTCTGTGCCACGATGCGAAGGATCATGAAGCATGCGACCAAAGAGACTGCAGGTCCAGTCATGACGCGGTCGTCCAACATCAGAAGCTCGGCGCTGCGCGGTCAGGCCGCGCTCGCGTTCGGCGGTGGGGCGATCACCGGCCTCCATATCGGCCTCACCCAAAGCTACCTGATGGGCCAATGGGGCCCGGTTCTGGTGGTGCCCTTCATCGGGGCCCTGTTCGGAGGGGCCGGTCTCTGGCTCTGGGCGAAGATCTTCCCGCGCTTCAATCACCTGCCGCGGGCATGGGCCGTGACCCTCCAGGCGCTCGTCGCGATCGTCGCCACGACGGCGGTATCGTTTGTGATCACCAATGGGCTCAATCTGCTCCGGACCGGCAATACGATTTTCCACCCCTACCTGGGCGGCAACGTGATGGTTGAGGTGCCCGCCGCCCGGATCGCCTGGGGGCCCTTTGCCAGCTTTGCGATGCCGATCCTGCCCGCGGCCTTCATGATCGTGATGGCGTTCAATCGCGGCTGGTGGCAGATTTTTCAGCTTGAGCGTCGTGAGCACCGCGCCCAGGAGCTCGTCGCGCAAGCGCAATTCGAGGCCCTGCGGGCCCAGATCAACCCGCATTTTCTCTTCAACAGTCTGAACTCGATCGCCCAGCTCATCTCGACCGACCCGCAGCAGGCTGAAGCCTGTGTGGTCCGGCTCGGGGAAGTCTTCCGCTATCTGCTGCGGACCCGCAATCATGATTTCGTCTCGCTGGGCGACGAGCTGGAGATCGCCGACGCCTATCTCGACATCGAACGGGCCCGCTTTGGCGATCGACTCAAGGTTTACCTCGACGTCGAGGACTCGCTGCGGCAGCGCTGGGTGCCCACCCTCATCCTTCAACCGCTGGTCGAGAACGCCGTGCGCCACGGCGTGTCGCGCAAGCTCGGCGGCGGTGAAGTGCGCATCGCCGCCCGCCTCGCGGACGACGATCAGGAACTCGAAATCACAATCGCGGACACCGGTCTCGGCATCGAGGGCGATATGAACTCGGTGTTCGACCGCGGCGTCGGCCTGCGAAATGTACACGATCGACTGGTCACGCTCTTCGGCGAGCAATACGCCCCGGGGATCGAATCGGAAACGGGCGTCGGGACGCGGATCACGGTGCGATTGCCACGGGTTGTCGGCCAGGACGGCGACCCCAGGGCCGTCCACTGATGATGCAAATCCGGACGCTCGTCGTCGACGACGAAGCTCTCGCGCGCAAACGCCTGCGGGGCTTCCTGGAGAAGATCAGCGATATCCATCTGGTTGGCGAAGCCGAAGACGGCCGCTCCGCTATCGAGATGATCAGCATCCAGAAACCGGATCTTGTTTTTCTCGATGTGCAGATGCCGGGCGAGGATGGTTTCTCGGTGTTGCGGTCGCTCGAAGAAATGCCCTGGATTGTTTTCGCCACCGCCTATGAAGAATACGCCGTCAAGGCTTTCGAGGTTGATGCGGTCGACTACCTGCTGAAGCCCTTCCGGCAGACCCGCGTCACAGAAGCGGTCGCCAGGGTTCGTGCACGCATGGAAGCGGCCGAGGTGCCCCCGCCGCTCGACGCCATCATGCAACTCGAGCGCCTGACGCAACCCGAGGGCAGTCGACAGGCTTTCGCCCGACAGATTCCCGCCCAGATGGCGCGCAAGATCGTCGTGCTTCCGGTCGAAGACGTACTCTGGTTCGGGGTCGAGGCGCGGCTGGTTTTCGCGCATGTCTCGGGGCGGTCCTACATGACAAATTTCACGCTGCGCGATCTTGAGGAACGGCTCGATCCAGAAGTCTTCTTCCGCGCACATAAATCGCGCATCGTCAATCTGGCACGGGTCAAGGAGATCGCACGCGCCACCACAGGGCGCTACAGGCTGGTCCTCAACGACCCGGGCGCGACCGAGGTCGAGCTTTCACGCGTCCAGGCCCGGGCGCTGCGCGAACGCCTCGGCTGGTAGAGCCGCTTCGGCGACCTGCGCTCAGGCTTCCGGCGCGGGTTCCCGCGGCAGGCTCAAATGGAGCACGGCGACACCCAGAGCGAACGAGAGCAGCGAGCCGACAAGAATCCCGACCTTCGCCCCCGCCGTCGGGATCGGCGCGTCAAAAGCCAGCGCCGTCACGAAAAGCGCCATCGTGAAGCCGATCCCGCCAAGCGCCCCAACGCCCAAAATCGACGCCATGCCAAGGCCGCTCGGAACTTCAGCAATCCGCAGCCTTACCGCGAGCCAGGCGAAGAACGTGATCCCGATGGGTTTGCCCAAAACCAGCCCGAGAGCCACGGCGATTCCGACCTGCTGCGCCAAGGGGTTGGCAAGCATCGCACCATCGAGCACCACCCCGGCGTTTGCAAGAGCAAAAACAGGCATGATCCCGAAGGTCACCAATCGCTCGAGACGATGCAGGAGTACGTCAAGCGGCGAGTCGATCTCGACGCCAATTTCAGACGTCCCCAGCGCTCCCTTCCCGGGCGCCTGCACCGGCGTCATCAGACCCAGGAGGACGCCGGCAATGGTCGCGTGGACACCTGATTCGTGCATGAAGAACCAGACGCCCGCGCCAACGATCCAGTAGGGCAGAAAAGCCCGCACGCCGACGCGCTGCAGGACGACCACCAGACCCAGGAAAGCGCCGCATATCGCGAGGAACTCAAGCGAAATATGATCGGTGTAGAAGAGGGCGATCACCAGCACCGCCCCGATATCGTCGACGATTGCCAAGGCGAGCAGGAAGATCTTGAGCGACGCGGGCACGCGCCGGCCCAGGGCCGCCAGGGCAGCGACGGCAAATGCGATATCGGTCGCCATCGGAATTCCCCAGCCTCGGCTGGCTTCACCGCCCAGGTGGTACCACACATAAATACCGGCTGGAACGACCATCCCGCCGAAGGCCCCGGCCAGCGGCAGCATGGCGCGCCGCAGCTTCGACAGCTCACCGAGAACCATCTCGCGTTTGATCTCAAGACCGACAGCAAGAAAAAATACTGCCATCAGGGCGTCGTTGACCCATTGCTCCAACGAGAGCCTGAAATCGAAACTCCCGACCGTCAGACCCAGGGGCAGGTGCCAAAACGCCCGATAGCTCTCACCAAAAGGCAGGTTGGCCCAGATCAGAGCGACGGCCGTTGCGAGAACCAGCAGGATCGCGCCAGCGCCTTCGATCTCGGCCAGAGCGAGAATCGGGTCCGCGAGCCGCCGCACCCCTTCACGCGGTTGTAACCTCGGCTTTTCCTGTGGCATGCGATCCTTCCAGCGGCGACGCCGCCAGCGCGACGCCTATCCTGATCAGGGGTCGACGGTTGCCATGACGCGACCGCTCGGCTGGTCGACGATCTCGATCAAAATAACCTCCTTGACTCCGGCCGCGGCGCTCTCGGCACGCACCGCGTCGCGCATCTTGCCAAGCCAACTGTCGCGCATCACCAGTGGCATCTGATCCATCGGGAAATTCGCCATCAGGATCCGACCCTTCGTTGGCGACGGCCATTCGACAGCCACAATTTTTGGACCGGCCACCGGATGTGCACGGAAGACCCGCTCGACTCGCTGCGCCAGGCTCTCTTCGCCTGCTGGCGCGGCCGCCACGACCGGGGCGGCGCCCGGCGCTGGCGCTGGCGCTGCGCTGACCGGCGCCACAGCACCGCCGGCGGGTGCAAGCCGCTTCGCCGCCAGGGTGGCGGCTTCGGCAAGACTACCGCCGGTCTCGTTCACCGCATCCAGCAGGGTCTGAATCCGGCGCCGCACCTCGGGATCAGAGACCGACTCGCGCGCCCTCTCGATTGCAGCGATTGCCTGCTTCCGGTCGCCTTTGGCATCCCAGACGATGCCCAGGTTGAAATGGGCTTGATAGGAATCGGGTTTGCTGGCAATGACCGCTTCAAAATCTTTGATCGCGCCATCGGCGTCACCGCTCTCGAAGCGCATCGTGCCCAGATCCGTCCGCACTTCGGGGTCGGCAGGTTCGGCAGCGAGCACTTTTTCGTAGAACACGATCGCGGTTTTGCGATCCTTGCGGTCATAGGCGAGATTGCCAAGGCCGCGCAGAGCCTCGACATTATCCGGCTCGATCTCGAGGCTATGATCGAAAGCCGCCTCTGCCTGTTTCGTATAGACCGGATCGAGCTTCGACGCGCGGTAAAGCATACGGCCGAGCTGGGCCCATTTGGCGAGATCTTTTGGTGCGGCCTCGGCTTGAGCCTGCGACTCGGCCAGCATCTTGCGAATTTCTTCGGGTAGCGGCGCCGCAGCGGGCGGCGCAATCGCCGGGGCACCCTCTGCGGCCGGGGCCGCTGCTGCCGTGGGGGCCGATTCACCGGGCTTCAAGGCACGCGGCACCGCTGCGCCGTAGCGGGAATCGAGCCACCAACCGGCGCCAAGAAAGGTAACCAGCAGCAGCACCACGATCCCCATCGGGCGCAGGCCGGCACCGCCCCGCGGAACCTCGAGCGCCTGGCCGCATTTGCCGCAGAAACCATCCCCGACCCGCGACTCGGTGCCGCACTCCGGACAGAACTTGAACGCCATGCCGCGCTCCTAACAAGCGCGGCGAACCGTTCGACCCGGCGGCTCCCGGCTGGCGGTCGGCCTTGACCAGGTCCGGAGTCTGTTGCACCGGAACAGCCGGGGCTCGCCCTCGCGAGGTGCATTCGACCTGGGCGATTTGGCTCGGACCTCGATCAGCCGGGACTCGCCCTCGCGAACTGCATTCGACCTGGGCGACTTGGCTCGGACCTCGATCAGCCGGGGCTCGCCCGGCAGCCGTGGTTTGCACCCCTGTTACCGGGCATGGAAGATCGACGGGGCTGGATCGATGTGGGAACTCGCGGCGCACGGACTTTCGCTGATCCGGTTCGGGCTCGGCCCGCTGTGGATCGCAGCACTCGATGGCCCACCCGCCGCCGCTCTTCTGGTCGCGTTGGCGGCCTGCACCACGGATTCCCTCGACGGCCGGGTGGCGCGTCTCGGCCAGCGGTCGACAAACACTGTAATCACGGGAAGTTCTGGCCAATCGAGCATCGGCCCAGGGCGGGTGCAGTTTGGCGCCTTGCTCGATGTCGCCGCCGACGGCATATTCCTCCTGATCACCCTCTTCGCCGCCGCCGCACGAGGTTACGTCTCGCCGCTGCTGCCGTTCGCTGCCCTGATCGCGCTGCTTGGCCTCGCCTTGCGGTGGTTTCGCAAACCCCCGCGCCACGGCGATCTTGTACCCAGGCGCGCGCTGGCTGACCGGATCGGCCACGCGGCCGGCGTTGCCAACTATGTAATTGTCGTCGGCGCCAGCGCCATTCCACTGGGCCTGCTGAGTCCGGCGCTGGTCGTTCCGGCGAGTCTTGCGGTCGCGGCGTTGAACGCGACGGCGGTGCTCCTCCGAGTCTTGCGGTCGCGGCGTTGAACGCGACGGCGGTGCTGAATTCGAATTCTTGAAGCGCCGAGTGTCATTTAAGAGCCCCCCAGCCGACGGGACATCCGGCAGGCCGGCCTACTCAGGTTCGGTGGGGACCCGCGCCTCGAGGCCGGCGATCCGCCCGATTCAATCGGGCTCGGCAGGCCGCCGCATCAGGGCACCGATCTCAGCTCCCGCCGTAGGTAGGAAGGCCACGCCGATCAGCGCGTTCAGGACCAGGAAAACCAGATGGGCCACCAGGCTGTAGGCCAGCAGCGAAGCCTCCGGCGCCCAGGCCCCCAGCAGGAAAATCCAGGCCGCCTGGCTGGTCCCGAGCTTTGCCACGGTAAGTGGGATCGCCGAGGCCAGAAAAATCAGCGGAAGATTTGCGAGCATGGCCTCGAGCGGAATCGGTAGCCCCCAGAGCCGCAAGGCGGTCGCGTGGACAAGAACTGCAATCGTCAAAGAGCTCGCCTTGATGGCGAGGATGACGAACCAATCGAGCAGGCTCGCGCGGCCGAAAGTGGCAAGGAGACCCGGCACCGGCCGGCGCAGCCCAAGTAGTGGCAGCAGATTGAAATAAAGCAGCGTCGCGGCGATCACACTGTAAAGCACAATATAGGCACGCTCCAATCCCGGCACCGTGGTGCCAGCGAAAAACACGCCAACCGATGAAACCAGCACGAGATTAAAGATCTCGAGCACGCCGAGGAAGAGCACCGTGCCGGCCATCGCCACCAGGGGGACGGCTTCGCGACGATGCAGCCAGAGCGCGAGCCCGCCCTGGCCGACGCTCGAATTTACTAACGCAAGGACATAGGTCACGGCACGGACCGGCAAGATTTCACGGTAGCGTACCGCCACATGAAATCGCCGCACGACCCAGGTGACCGCGGCCGAGTCGAGCAGAAAATATGCCACGGAATAGGGCGCCATCAGCAAAAGATAGAGCGGCCAATTCACAGCCGTCAGACTCTCGACCACCTGCTCAAGCGAAATCCGGCGCAAAAGGAGACTAAAAATCGCGACCGTTGCCACCCAGGGGACAAGCCGCCCAAACCATACCTTGATATTCATTTTCGCTGGCCTCCGGTCGTTTCCACGACGCCCGAGCTGTAGCAGTCGAGGGTGGTGGCGCTGCACCGCGTCGCGCATCCAATCGTCTCCCCGAGGCCCGGGCGGCGGCAGTTCAGGGCGCTGGCGCAGTGCCACGCCGCGCCTCCGATCGCCTGCCCGACGCCCGGGCGCCGGCCGCAGCAGAGTGCGCTCATCGCGGGCTCCCGGTCGCGAATGGATTTGCATCGGGCACCGCATCGGGGACAGGCGCAGGCAGCGGCTTCGCCAGCAACATGGCATCGGCCTCATCCCCGCTGCGCAGCACAACCCGCATACCGGCCGAGGCGGCCGCCGTCTCATCCGCCCGGACCAATACATGGGGCGAAGCGGTCTCGACGCCCCCGCCGTGCCGCGCCACATGTCGATCGAGATAGAAGATCAAGCCCCAATCAAATGTCGGCGAGAGAAAAGCGAGCGGCCCGTCTCCCACCGAGCGACGCACTTCGTTGGCAAATTCCGCCATCGTACGCTGCCGCGCGATCGCCTGTTCCGCTGGTGCGACCACGCCGCCGAGCAGCGCCAAAAGCATCACCGTCAGCGGCACGCTCGCGCGTAGCCAATGCGCGCCTCGGGCTTCGCGCTTACCCAGCCACGCTGCCACGATCGCAACAACTCCAGCGCCGGCCGTAAGCCACGGCTGCGTCGAGAGCGTGCTTGAGACCGCCTGAACACCGGCGAAATCCCGCGGCCGCAGCACCCCGGCCAGAAGTTTATCAAATGGAAATCCAAGAGCCAGCAGGAGAGCGACGACACCCAACAGCGTACAGAGTATCGAAAGAACGCTGAAGCCAAACCAGGCGAGACGACGCGGCCCTGCGTCCTCTGGTCCGGGCCCGAATGTCAAGCCGAACAAAAGCGCGCCCGCCGGGTACGC
Source organism: Deltaproteobacteria bacterium (assembly GCA_009885395.1). Taxonomy (GTDB): domain Bacteria; phylum Desulfobacterota; class Binatia; order UBA12015; family UBA12015; genus SXLG01. The sequence goes on from VFKT01000174.1 coordinate 24,568, forward strand.
CGGCAGCAGATAGACGCCTCGTTTCGATTGAGGTAGAAGAAAAACAATCACGACGACGACAAACCAGACAACTAGAAAACGCCGGGTGGAATCGAGCGGCCGCTGACGGAAGAGCCACCAGACGACCGCCGGAGCGAGCAGGGCAAAGGGCAGCGTGCCCAGGCCGAGGGCTCCGATCATATAGCCAACGCCGTGGCGATGACCGGAATCGAGGGCGTCGGCAGCAAAGACCCGGAGTACGTTCTCCTTGAGGACATGCTCAATCAGAAAGTCTGAGCCGTGGATGGCCCAGGCCGCGAGGTACCACCCGCCCGTCAGGACGACGACAGCGGCCAACCCGCGCAGCGGCTCAAGCCCGCCGACGATAGCGCGCAAGGTTTCGATCCGGCGTGCAATGCCGCGCCCGTCCCCCGCCACCGGCAGCACAAGCGCATAGACCACGACGATCAGGACCGGCAAGAGAAGGCCGATCGGCCCCTTGGCGAGCGTTGCGAGCGCCAGACAGAGCCAGAGCAGGACCAGCCGCGGCCGCGTCGCACCCCGATGGTGGACCAGTAGAAAAACCAGAAGTGCCGCTGTGATGAAGAAGGTCAGCGTCATATCGACGCGCGCGGTCCGCATCGCCCGCAACCACTCGAAGGAGAAGAGTAGCGCGATCGACGCCAACCAGCCGGAGCGGATCCGCCCGACGCAGGCCCCGGTGAGATAGACGCCGAGCACCGCCAGCACGCCGAGCACGACGGACGGCAGGCGCGTCG
>VFKT01000009.1 GCA_009885395.1 Deltaproteobacteria bacterium
CCTTCGCCAAGCCCCTCGCCTTCGCCAAGCCCCTCGCCTTCGCCAAACCCGGACCGGCCGGGCCGTCTGCATATCGATTGCACCAGCGGCGACGATGCGCGCTCGCGCGACCAGGCGCGCCTCGCGGGCACCCCCTGGCGCTCGCTCGAACACGCGCTGCTCGCCGCCGTTGCCGGCGACGAACTGCTCGTTGCGCCGGGAGTCTGTGCCTTGAGTCGCGAAATCGATATTGACGCAAGCGGAGTCACGCTGCGGGCCGAGTTCCGCGGCGCGACAACCCTGCTCGCAGCCAGCGGGAATGGCGCGCTCGTCGTCCAGGCCAGCGGTGCCGTCATCGATGGCTTTGTCGTGCGCAGCGATCGCGCCGGCATCGTCGCGGCGCATTCGAGCGACGGCACACTGCTCGAAGACATTGTCCTACGAAATCTCGAGGTGAGGCCGCTCGTTCCGGGCGGACAGATCTCGACCAACGGCATCCAGATCCGGGATGCGCGGCGAGTGACCGTCGAGAGCTGCCTCGTCGAAGACGCCCGCCAACGGGGGCTGCTGCTCAAACGCGTGCAAGCCGCCTATGTGCGCAACAACCTCGTCACGGGCAGCGGCGAATGGGGCATCGACCTCGACAACAGCACAGCCGGCGCCTTGCCTGCGCTCTCGACGGGGAATGCCATCGCCTTCAACACAGTGATCCAGAACACCTTTGGCCTTCGGCTCAACAACGCCGTCGGCGAGATCCGTGACAATCTGCTGGCCTTCAACCTCGGCGCCGGGCTGCGCCTCACCGATCCCGGACGAGAGAGCCTCATCCACCATAATTTGTCTTTCGGCAACATCAATTTCCTGGGACAGACACGAAACTGGGTGCTGCCCAGCGGTTTTTCGCTTTGGAACAGCAACCGCAGCAATGATCCCCTCTTCACCGATTTGATCAGCGACAACCCCGCCCTCGACCAGATCGCGGCGGGACAGGCCATCGACAGCCCCGCCCTCGATGCCGGCAGTGCACCCGTCGGCGAAACCGATATCTCGGGCAGCACGCGTACGGATCAGGTGCCCGACGCCGGTCGGGCCGATATCGGCTACCACGCTGGAGCGACGGCTTCGCCGCATCCGGCAGGTGGCCCGACGTCGGCACCGCCGCCCTCGCAGACCACGGTCCACGTCGATTGCGACGCGGGCGACGATACGCGCAGCGCCTTCGAAGCGCAGGCTGCCTGGAACGGCTGGCGCACCATCGGCCACGCGCTCGACGAAGTCGCCGCCGGCGACAGCATCGTCGTGACCGCTGGCACCTGCACCGAGGCTGTCGAGATCGACCTCGAAGGGCTCATGCTTCGCGCCGCAACTCCGGGAGGGGCCAGCATCGCACCGCCGGGAGCCGCGCCCGCCGTCCATGTTCGGGCCAACGGTGTCATGGTCGACGGCTTTCACATCCTCTCGGCACACGAAGGCATCCTGGTGCAGGCCACCGACCCAGGTGTTGAGCTTGACGAAGTCGTCCTGCAACGCAACCACATCGGCCCCCCAGACGGCGTGGCGAACCTCGCACTCAATGGCATACGCCTGGTCCAGACGATCCGGGCCAGAATCGACTCGAACGTCGTCCGCAACGCTGCCCAGCAGGGCATCACGCTGAAGCGCAGCACCGACGCCGTGGTGCGAAACAACCTCGTCACCGGAAGTGGCGAATGGGGCCTGCGGCTCGATTCCGGCGACGGCGCGCCACTTTCAAGCAATAATTTTATCGGCTTCAACACCATCACCAACAGCAGTCTCGCGGCGAACTTCGGCGAGGTTTCGCTGCAAAATGCCGTCGGCGAGATCCGCGATAATGTGCTCGCTGGCCCGTCCAGGGTCGGCCTGGCTCTCGACACGGCAGGGAGCACGGTCCACCACAACCTCTTGCACGGCCACGTCGGCGAAATTGACGACAGCGGTGCGAGCGAGCTGGTGGGTTGGGCCAACCTCTTTGCCGATCCGCTCTTCGTCGATCCGGCCAGCCGCGATTGGCGGCTCGCGCACACGGACGCTGGCCAGCCGGCAACCAGTCCTGGCATCGACACCGGCTCGAAAGAGATCGCCAGCGGCACGATTTCCGGATCGGTGCGCAGCGACGATATCGCCGATAGCGGACAGGTCGACCTCGGCTACCATCGCAACGCCACGCCGACGCTGCAGCACGAAACGCCGGCAGAGCCACCGACCGAGGCCGCGCGCACGCTGCACGTCGATCCCGTCAGCGGCGATGACGCCCGCCACCCCCTCGAAGCCAGCAATGCCACCCGCCCCTGGCGCACGCTTGACCATGCGCTGGCGCGAGCCCGGCCGGGCGACACCGTCTCGCTCGGAGCGGGTGCCTACGCCGAGAGTGCCGGCACGCGCACCAGCGATGTCCGGATCATCGCCGCCAACGGTCCAGGCACCAGCGTCCTCACGCCACCGCCCGGCGTCGTCGGTTTGCAGATCGACCATCCCCGCACGCAGGTCGACGGCTTGACCATCATCGGCGGCCTGCAGGGCCTGCGGATTGCCACCGCTCCCGACACCATCCTGCGTCGCGTCCGTGTCGCCCAGACCGTCTTGACCGGCATCCGCATCAGCGACTCCGACGGCGTGCTCCTCGATTCGGTCGAGGTCGATCAGGCCGGCGAACGCGGCATCCTCGCCCAGCGATCAAGCCAACTCTACATCCGCAACGCCCTGATCAGCCGCAGTGCCGATTTCGGTATCCACGTCGAGGCCACTACGGCTCCGACCGCCGATGGCACCGTGATCGCTTTTGCCACGATGGTCGATAACGGCGGCGCCTCCACCGGCGGCGGCATCCGTTTCGAGAACGCCATCGGTGAAATCCGCGATTCCATCATCACCGGCAGCGGCGGCCCCGCTGTCAAAACTGATACCGCACCAACCCTCGTGCACCATCTGGTGCTGCACGACAACCAGGCCCTCTTCGATAGCGAGACCGCCGCGCCGCCGACGGTCTGGAAAAACCGCAACGAAGATCCGCTCTTCGTCGATAGGGCCTCAGAAGACTGGCGGCTTTCGCACGTCGAGGCGGGGCAGAGCACCACCAGTCCGATCTTTGATCGCGGCTCGCTCGACACCGAAGCCGCCGATATTTCGGGTTCGACCCGCGCCGATGGCATCGGCGACGTCGGCAGCGCCGACCCCGGCTTTCATTGGGCGGCCGAAGCTTCGAGTGGGACGCCACCGCCAAGCGGCACTCCAAACCCCGAGCCAGGGTCTGGCATCACGTTCTTCATCGACCCCATCGGTGGCGACAACTCTCATTCCCCGGCACAGGCCACCGGAGCCGAGGGCGCGTGGCGCACCATCGTCCACGCCCTCGGCCAGGCCCAGCCCGGCGACACGTTGCGGCTCGCTCCAGGCGTCTACGACGAACAAGTGAAGATCACCACCGATGCCGTAACGCTGCGGGGCGAAGGCCCTCGGGGTTCGGTCGTGCTGCGTGCCGGCCCGAACGAAACCGGCATCAGCATCGAAAATGCGCGCAACGTGCGGATCGAGAGCCTGGTCGTCGAGGGCGCTTCGCAGGGCATCCGGGCCGAGACCGCACCAGCGCTTCGACTCAACGATGTCGCCGTCGTGTCGCCGATCACCAACGGCATCACGGTGGTCGACAGCCCGGGGGGCTGGATTGATTCTTCGATCATCACTGGAGCCGGTCAGACTGGAATTCTTTCTCGACGTTCAGCCAATCTATACCTGCGCAACAACCTGATCTACGCCAACGTCGGCTGGGGCGTCACCATCGATGGCGACCAGAGCGCCGAGCCGCCACCGTCACTTCCGGCGGGCAACGTGCTGGCCTTCAATACCATCCACGCCAACGGCCACGGCGTGCGAATGCTCGGCGCGAGCGGCGAAGTGCGCGACAACGATATTTCCGGGAACCTCGAACTCGGACTCTACTCGGCAGGTCCGGATCTTCTGGTCCATCACAACAACTTCGCTCTCAACGGCCGCGACCGTGACAACGATGCGCTTTACCTCGATTCGCTGCACGTCTGGGCCAACCTCGGCCGCAGCCCCCGCCAGTTGGATCGCGACGGGTCCGACGGTATTCTCGGCGGACCGGGCTGGCTCGACGACGATTTCCATCTCGCACAGCCCGCCCTTGACCAAGCAGGGAGAAGCCCGCTGCTCGATGCCGGCTCTGGCGCGGTGGTCGACCTCGATATTTCGGGGACCACGGCGCGCGAAGGCATGAGCGACAGCGGGATCGCCGATATCGGCTTCCACTACGAAGCTCTGGTCGCGACCGGCGCGCCCCCGCCTGCAGCCGTTCCGGCCGCACCGACGTCGGCGAGCTATTTCGTGAGCAATGATCTCGGCGACGACAGTCGCTCCTCACAAAATGCCAAACGTCGGGAAACGCCATGGCAGACCATTGATCAGGCGGTCAGGCGCGCGGCCCCCGGGGACCAGGTGGTGGTGCTGCCGGGACAATATGGGGAAAGCCTGCAGATTGAGACCGAGGGCATCGCGCTTCTCGCCGACCTCCCGGGTACGGTTTTTCTGCTGCCTGGCATGGGCAACGGCATCACGATCGAAGCAGCCGACGTGAGCGTGGACGGCATCATCATCCGCGGTGCCCAGACCGGAGTATCGATCCTCGCGGGTGGAGTCCGCACCCGCCTCTCAAACTTGACGGTGCTCGATTCCGAAACCGATGGCATCCGGGTGCAGAACGCCAACGACATCCGGATCGAGCACGTCTCGGTCTCGTCGTCGCTCTACTCGGGCATTCTGTTGCGCCGGTCGAGCAACGTATTAGTTTCGGATTCGCTGGTCTACGCAAACGGCGAATGGGGCGTCAGCTTCGACAACGGCTCCGGCAACGAGACGCCGCTGCCCATCTCGGAAGGCAATACGATCGGGCGCAGCACCCTCGCCTTCAACGGCCTCGGCAATCTTCGCCTTGCCAACACGCGGGCTGTGGTTCGCGACAACCTCTTCACCGACACCCTTGGGGTCGGATTGCGCGCCGACACACCCGGCAGCCTGCTGCTGCATAATGGCTTCGCGGCGACGCAGACCGCA
>VFKT01000007.1 GCA_009885395.1 Deltaproteobacteria bacterium
GAGCGGGGCTGGTCCGGGGTGGTCCACCCGTGGTGCCCGATCTGAGGTGGTTGTCCGGGGCTCCCGATCTGGGGTGGCCCACAGGGAGGCCCGATCGCCCGAAGAAACCCGATCCCCCGAAGAAAGAGGTCTTGCCTGCCGCCGCTTCAACAGGCAGGATGGAGCCATGTATGTGAGTTTCAGCCGTCTCCCCGCTCGCCTTTTCTTCCTCCTCAGCGCGACCGTCTTGCTCTGGAGCTTGGCCGGCGGCCAGGCGTCGGCTGCAACGGGGCTGGGCAGCCCACGCGTCGTGAACGGCGATACCACCTGGGACTATCCCACGGCCGGCATTCTTCTCTCAGGCGGCTCCGCCAACTCGGCGAGCCTGAGCTGTAGCGGTACCATGATCGGCTGCTCAACCTTTCTCGTCGCCTCGCATTGCGTCTGCGAAACGATCGGCGCGGAATGTCAGCCGGGAGACGCGGGCGAGCCGAATGCATCGCAATTCATGGTCTTCTTGCAACACGCCGGGTTTTTCTCTGTCTCCTCGATCGAGGTTCATCCCAACTACGATTTTCCCACGGCTGATGTGGCAATCGTCCACCTCTCGTCGCCGGTCACGGGCATCAGCCCGATGCCGATCAACACGACGGCGACGCCTCCCGACGGTTCAACAACAACGATCGTGGGCTTTGGTCGTACGGGTGGGTCCAATCAAGATTACGGAATCAAGCGCCGTGGTGATGCTGTCACGGTGGGTTGTGGCACGCCGACGCTGGTCTGCTGGGATTTCGAAGATCCGATCGGCCCCCCCGGCGAAGATTCCAATACCTGTAACGGTGATTCGGGTGGGCCTCTTTTTTGGAACGACGGCTCTGAGGACGTGCTCGCCGGGGTCACTTCGGGCGGAAGTTCCGAGAACTGCCTGCCACTTGACCAAAGCTATGACGCCAACGTCTTCCATTACCGCTCCTGGATCTCGAGCCATGCGGGCGCGGATCTGGGCGGCGACGCGTGCGGCGGCTTCGCACCGGTCGGCAACGCGGCCACGTTGGTCTCCACGTTCTCTGGCACGCTTTCGGCGGGGAGTCCGGACAGCCACCATGCCGTGACGGTGCCGGCGGGCACGAGTGCATTGCGGGTGACGATGAACGCCAGCGAAGAAGACGGTTCTGATTTTGATCTTTACGTCCGCTTCGGGAGCCAGGCCGGGACTTCCACCTATGACTGCAGGCACAATGGCGGCAATCAGGTCGCGTCGTGTGAAATCATCAACCCGCAAGCGGGCACCTGGTGGGTGCTCGTGCATCGTTATTCAGGCGCGGCGCCCTACCAGGCGACGGCGACCGTGCTCAGCGACGGTTGCGGCGCCCAAGCCGACGGTTCGGCCTGCGACGACCAGAATATTTGCACCGACGACGATGTCTGCACCGCGGGCCTCTGCGGCGGAACCGACGTACTCAACGGCACGACGTGCGACGATGGCGCCACCTGCTCGTGGGGCGATTCTTGTCAGTCGGGGTCCTGCACCGCTTTCGACACGCCGCGCGCGGGTTGTCTGGCGCCGGTCGTGCCGGGCAAGGCCTCGCTGCTTTGGAAGGACTCGCCGGATGATGCGGCGGACTCCCTGCTCTGGAAGTGGCGCGCGGGAGCGGCGACCAGCATTGGAGATTTCGGGGCCCCCGACGCCGGTGGCGCGAGCGATCTCTGTGTCTACGATGCCTCGGCAGGCACCGATGCGCTGGTGGCCGAGATCCACATCCCGGCTAATGCCGGCTGGGTGCCGACCGCGACCGGCTTTTCCTACCGAGGCGACGGCAGTGCGGACGGGGTGACCAAGATCCTCGAAAAGGCTGCGGCCGTCGGCAAGGCCTCGATCCAGGTCAAAGGCCGAGGGACGTGGCTGCCCGACGTGACACTCCCGTTCGACAAAAATCCGCGGGTGACGGTGCAGTTCGTCACCGCAGAAGCCTGCTTCGAGACGGTTTTCACGACGGCGACGGTCAACACGGCGGCGCAGTTCAAGGCTCTGTCCGACTGACGGTTGCTCCGGCGGCGGCGTGCGGCGTAGTCGGCTTTCGTCAACCCGGTTCGGAGCCCCGGGCTGCAGGCGTTTCGCGCCGTGTAGGAGCGAATCCCTTTGTCACCTTCGTGAGGCCCTCCGTTATGCTGCCGAACCGTTGAGGGCACGGGAGATGCCGTTCACGACCGCGGCGCGAGTTTCGGATGTTTGGGCAGGTGGCGCAGTCCCATCCAGGCGAGCGCGGCGATATGGCTGGCGACCACTTCGATTTGTGGCTTACGCGTTTCCGTCCACCATTGTCCGACGAAGGTGACCATTCCGACCAGCGCGTGGGCGTAGATCGGCGCCGTTCTGGAATCGTAGCCGGCCTCGCGGAAGGTTGACGAAAATACTGTCGCCACCCGCTCGGCGACATCGTTGAGCAGGCTCGACATGCCGCCATGCGCCAGCGCCACCGGAGCGTCGCGTGAGAGCACCAGGAAACCATCGGGCTCGTCGCGAACGTAGGACAGGAAGGCCAGCGCGGCGTGTTCGACGCGTTCGCGGGGTGTGCCCGAGGCGATGGCTTCCGAGATCCGCGTGACGACGTGCTCCATCTCGCGGTCGACCAGCACCGCGTACAACCCCTCCTTGCCGCGGAAATGCTCGTAGACTATCGGCTTGGAGACCTTGGCACGGGCGGCAATCTCCTCCATCGACGTCGCTTCGTAGCCGTTCTCTGCGAACACCTTCCGGGCAATTTCGAGGAGCTGCGTGCGGCGCGCGGAGGCCGTCAGGCGCCCGGCCGGACTTTTTCGCGGGCTCATGTTGACAGCCCTATCGCCCCGACGTAAGTTACGCAAACGTAGCTTACGGTAACGTAAGAGTAACCTACGGCATCGCGTCGAACGGGAAGCCCATGCAAACTGCGAGTCATCGAATCCGTCCCTGGTCCCGGCTGGTCGATCTGGCCAGCCTGGTCGCTACACCCCTTCAGCTCTCGCATTACCTCGAGGTGGTCAACCCGCTCTGGGCCACGCACCGGCTGCGGGCGCGGGTGGAAGCGGTCCACGACGAGACCAGCGACGCCCGCACGTTGATGTTGCGCCCCGGGCGGGGCTGGCGGCGCCACCGCGCCGGGCAATTCGTACCTGTTGGGGTGGTGATCGACGGCCGGCGCCATACCCGTATTTTTTCGATCTCCTCGTCGCCGGACAGCGGCGACGGCTGCATCGCGATCACCGTCAAGTTGATTGCCGGCGGGCGGGTATCGCCCTTTCTGGTGCGGGGCCTGCGGCCGGGGGCCTACGTCGAACTCGGCTTGCCGCAGGGCGATTTCGTCCTTCCCGACGCCCCGAAAGCGATGCGGCCGCTCTTCATCACCGCCGGAAGCGGCATCACGCCCGTCATGAGCATGCTGCGCAGCTGGCACGGGCGCGAGGACATCCCCGATAGCGTCCACCTCCACCATGCGCCGCAGGCGCAGGAAATGATCTTCGGTCGCGAGCTTGCCGATCTGGCGGCAAAACAGCCGAGGTACCGCCTGTTCCCGATCTATACCCGCGAGTTGGGCGGGGCGAAATCCAACGCACGCCATTTCACGCCAAGCCGGCTCGAGGAACTCTGCCCCGATTGGCGCGAACGAGAGGTCTGGGCCTGTGGTCCCTCCAGGATGCTTGATGAAATCTCGGCATATTGGGCTACAGTCGGGCTGGGCCGGCATTTGCACCTGGAACGATTCCATACCCCGATGGCCCAGATTCCCGCCGAGGCCGCCGGCGGGACCATCCGCTTCGCCAAGAGCGGTTGCGAAGTCGAGGCGGACGGTCAGACTCCGCTCCTGCGGGTCGCCGAAAGCGCCGGTCTGAAACCGGCCCACGGCTGTCGCATGGGGATCTGTCATAGCTGCGACACGATGCTGATTTCGGGCTGTGTGCGCGACCTTCGCACCGGTGCTTTCGTCAACGAGAGCGGCATCAAAGTACAACTTTGTGTTTGTGCGGCCGCTGGCGATGTGGAGTTGGGACTCTGATGTCAGGAGATAGAGCGATGCAAACCGGTTTCCCTGTTCACCTGAGCCGCGCCGAAATCGACGAACTCGGCCGCGAGATCGATCAGATCTCTGCCGAGGTCAAGGGCTATCTGGGCGAGAGCGACGCGCGCTACCTCCGTCGTCTGATCAAAATTCAACGCAGCATGGCGCTGGCCGGACGGCTGGTCCTCTTCGCCGCGCTGGCTTTTCTGCCGCGCTTCGGCCACGCCCTGGCCTCCTGGCCGCTCTGCCTGGCGATCCTCGCCACGGGTACACTCCTGCTCGCGCTCTCCAAGATCCTCGAAAATATGGAGATCGCGCATAATATCATGCACGGTCAATGGGATTGGATGCAGGATCCCGAGATTCAGTCCGCGAGTTGGGAGTGGGATAGCGTCTGTCCGGCAGTGCAGTGGAGACACTCGCATAATGTCGTCCACCACACCTGGACCAATGTGCTCGGCCGAGACCGCGACATCGGATATGGCATGTTGCGGGTGACGGAAAAACAGGCTTGGCACCCGTTCTATCTGCTGCAACCCGTGACGGCTGTGGTCATGGCGCTTTTCTTCGAATGGTTCATCGCCCTGCACGATCTGGAGATCAACCGCCTGCTGCAGGGCAGGAAGGATCGCGACGTGTTTCGTCGCCAAGCGCGCGAGATTGGCCGCAAGGTCACCCGACAAGCACTCAAGGATTATGTCCTTTGGCCGCTGCTGGCAGGCCCTTTTTTCCTTTATATTGCCGCCGCCAATTTCTTCGCCAACATCATCCGCAACCTTTGGACGTACTTGATCATCTTCTGCGGCCACTTTCCGACGGGCGTGCACGTCTTCACGCGAGAGCAGGTGCGGAACGAGACCCGGGGCCAGTGGTATGTCCGGCAGATGCTGGGCTCCTGCAATATCGAGGGGGGCCGGCTCTTTCACATCCTGAGCGGCAACCTGAGCCACCAGATCGAACACCATCTGTTCCCTGATATGCCGAGCAATCGCTACCCGGAGGTAGCGCCCCGGGTCGAGGCGCTATGTGCCCGCTACGGCCTCCCGTACAATAAGGGATCGCTCAGTCGTCAATTTGGCAAGACGACGCTCGAAATATTGAGATTGTCGGTACCCTGGCCGGTGAAAAGCCGACTCTTCCCCGGGTCGGTCGTCGCTGCCCTTGATCAGGGCAATGCTTCGCTCTAGCCGCTCTCGGACTGAGTTGTCGTGGCTCTCTTGGAGCACGTTTTTTTGATCTAGGGCGGTGCCTGGAGGCAAAGTCTGCTCGCCCCAAACGACTCGCGTCCCCGGCCTTGTCGGGTTGCGGAAAACATGCACCGACGGCCGCTGCGGCTTCAACCAGGGCTCCCCCCAAGCGGCGACGGGAAAGGGTGGCCGCAAGAGTTTGTCGATCCTTCTGGCGAAACAACCGTTCTTCGCGGTCAATTTCCTTGAAGACAGCAGGGGGTGGTCCCGTCGCGGCAATCCAGAGCGACCTGGCGACAGGGGAGATCTCCATGCACACTCCGACCCGCCTTCGCGAACCCAGAAACCTGGCCGCACGAATTTCCGATCCGCTGCGCGTTGTCCTCGCCGCCATCGCCCTCGTGGTCGTACCTGCGGGCGGCCAGGCCAGCCCGGGCAGGATGGACCCGCTGTTTGGGTCGTACTCCGGCTTCCCCGGGATGCCGCCGCCCAAAGATATTTGCTTGAAGCCCTGGTCGGGTTTCGCCACGTCGCTCATCACCGGCTCGATCGCCGGCTTCTGCCCGGACAGCTACCCCGACGTCAGCTCTCATAGTTTGGCTCGTCGCGAAATCGTGTGGGTGAAACCGAGGCTGCCAGGCCGTGAAAGCCCTTGATGGGAGCGGGATCCTGCCGCGCTTTGATGTGGATTTGCGCCGCTCGCTTACTTACGACCAAGGGCGTGAAATGTCTCAACATGCAAAGCTGACTCAAGACACCGGAATCAAGGTTTAATTCGCCCACCCACACAGCCCATGGGAGCGGGGACAAAACGAAAATACCAATGGCTTACTGCGTCAGTATCTGCCGAAGCGTTCAGACCTTTCTGTATTCTCTCAACTCCAACTCGACGAGATCATATGGAAACTCAACACCAGACCGAGAAAGTTGCTAGACTGGAAATGCCCAGCCGAACTGTTTCTTCCTGAAGACGCTTTTGACTTTAAGGCTTACTGGCCAGGCAAGCTTAACATTATTGCACGTGGACTTTGAAACCGCGCTCGTGTTTGCGAGTCTGATAATGCGGTCGCGCACCGCGACTACCCGATGTACGGATCAAAAATTCACTTGCGGATGTTCGCCGATCGCCTGGAGATATTTACGCCCGGCCCGCTTGCCAATACGATGACCGTCGAGAGTCTGGCGATGCGACAGGCTTCCCGGAACGAAACGATTGCAAGTCTTCTGGCGCGCTGCCCGGTGCAACGGACCCCCGGGGTGGTCGTGACCACCCGCAAAACGCCGCTGGACCGCCGGGGCGAGGGTGTACCGCTCATCCTGCGAAGCAGCGAAGAACTTTCGGGTGTGCGACCGCTTTACGCCACCATCGATGAATCTGAGCTGATCCTGACGATCCATGCGGCCTCAGCGCTGAACCGAGAGGGGACGCCGAACACCCGTGGCTGACGATTCAACCCTGGTGGCGGCAGTGACTCGTCGTCTGCAACCAAGCGCCGCAACGTCCGACCTCGGAGGGCTACGATTACGCCATCACCGAGAACAATATCGAGCGTATCATATCGACAGCTCTTCCAGCGAATTCAAGCTTGCTGACCGCTGCGCCGACGTGCCCGGCGCGACAGTCGACGCGACCACGGACCTCCCCAGCGATTGGGGTGGCTTCACCCGCTACGATGAGGCGTCGACTTCAGCCGAGGATGAATCGACGCTGGGCGCCTGCTGCGACGCGGACGGAAATTCCTACTATTTACGGGTTTACCACTTCAGCACCTGCGCCCCGGCCGACCCGAGCTGAGGCACCGATGCCCTTGTCGGCGAACGGCTGCAGGTCCTGCCTCTGGATCGGGAGGGAGCCCGGCTCGCAGAAGATCGTCTTCGGAGCCGAATTGACGGTACCGGTGGCGAGTCCTTCGACGATCGCGATCGCCCCGGACGACCTTGCTCTGCAAATCGAGGTCAGCGTCGATCCGAGCGCTTTCCTCGATCGTTGGGCGGAGAGCAATTACGGGCCGCTGGGAAGCCGGCCGGTTTGCGTGCTCGACAGCACGGGGGCC
>VFKT01000130.1 GCA_009885395.1 Deltaproteobacteria bacterium
AACCGCATCGACGATCCGAGCCAGCACCACTGGCGTGAGCGCCCCGACCTCTCCGACCACCAGATCGGCGCTGGCCGTGAAGAGCTTCCCGGGACGTGCGTAGCTGGCGACGCGCAGCGACCCGCGCACGAGAAGGCCGTGTCATCGAAAAAAATGGCCAATGCGTCGCCGTACGGGGTGCTCGTGACCTGGCAGAGGAGGCGATCGCCTCGCGCGACCTCCGCCAGGAGGACGGCGGGACGGAGCTTGGACCGGGACAGATTGGAGAAGGAAAACGGGACGAGAACTACAAAACCCCCTGAAGATGCGCCCACGCTGCGGCCTCCTCGACCCTACCCCAGTCAGAGGCCAGTGCCATCTCGCTCAAAAGAGCAGTTTCGGCAGTGAACGCGCCCTCCTCGAGGGTGATCACCAGCGCCCTGCGCGCGACGGCCAGCCGTACCGGCTCGTGCAAATGCACCGTCCCATCCGGCTCGATTGTCGCTTCCACCGCTTCCAACATGGCGAGGTGTCCCCCGATCGTCGAGCCCGCACGAGGTTGCGGCCGAGCGGTGGTACGACCATGAAGCGCACCCAGGTTGTTTGCGCGCGCCGCCGCCGACCCAGCCGAATCGATTCAACCGGATCAAGTCGGCGGTTTCTCGGCAACAATTCTCCAGTTCAAGTCGGCAATTTTGGCTTTCTCAGCCAGTGTCCACGCCTCGCCCCCTTTTTGCAGTAGATCGAGAGACTCTTCAACCCATGCTGGCATGAGGCGAATGGCTTCAAGGCCTCTGATGAATTTACGTACGACCAAAATAAGATTGCGTTTTTGTTCGCAGATGGGCCAGGCAGGGCATTTCGATGGAGCAGACAGGATAATCTTGAAGCCTGCTCTTTCCAAGGCAGCACAAACATCTGCCGGATACATGGATTGTGTCGCCGCGAGCGTTGGCAGGAAGGCTCTATGGAGTGTCATATGCTCTTCGTTGTTCCAGTCAAAATCTTGCGTTAATAAATATTCAGCGCAAGCGTAGCGCGTACCGGGTTTCAATACGCGGAACATTTCTTTCGCGTGCTCGTCCAGTTCTTCTTTCTTGAAGAAAGGCCAAACAGCCTGAAAAGAAAAGCAACCATCAAAACTTTCGGATTCATACTGAAGAGGCTCATGATGATTGCCATGCTTGAAATGGAGCCGAGTGCTCATCTTGCATTTTGTCGCCCAATCGATCGCGTTTTCAATCTGGTTGGGGTCGATGTTGTAGCCAGAGACCTGGCCGCCTGAAAGTGTGGCGAAGTGGTGGGAAATCCTTCCTCTGCCGCAACCCATATCCAGCAGGTGAGATTGCGCGGGATCTTTCAGGGCAAGTTCTTTATAAGTAGCCCGTTCGATCAGGAGCTGATTGCCGTACAATCCCTGTTTTTCATCCAGCTGTGGCGGGATGTAGAGTTTTTCCAGATCAAATACAGAAAGCATATTGTTGAGAACCTTGTAATAAGCGGCGACAGCCCTGGTCTCGTCTTCGGTTCTGGTCTCGGCGCCTGTTTGCATGTGCTGGAAAAATTTATAGGCATCAATACAACCTTGTTTGTCTTCGTCGGACAAGGTTATCAGTCGCTTGATGCCAATCAGGGAAGTTTTGATTCTGTACCAGTTCATGTCGTTCGCCTCTGTTCATCAATCTATGGGTCATTATCCGCTCGGGTGGCACCCCAACTCAGCGATAGCTGACTCTGAAACTATTCTATCGTCTCAAGCTGCAGATCCCGCTCCGCTACCAGCTTCTTCAGTCGCCCGCCCTCCTGCTCCAACGCACGCAGCCGTCGCGTGTCCACCGGCGTCATCGTGCCGAACCGCTGCCGCCAGACATCAATTCTCTACTCGCTCAGCCCGTGCTTCTTCGACGCATCTGCCGCAAGCGATCGGTGCGCCTCCCGGAAGATTTTCACCATCTGCTCGTCTTCACCAGGCTCTCCGTTTGAGTTGCCCGAGAGGCAGAATCACACGCTTCCATTGGTCCGAAAAACGCCCGGCGGCCATGTCCCTCCGCGGACGAGAAAATTCCCCCGTCGTGCCCCGCTCGCCAACCGCACCGCATCTACAACCGAAGACCTCATGACTCTGGCGCACACTTGAGCGTGTGCGGAACAGCGTGTAGCCTCTCACACATGGCAACCAATCTGGCCATCGATAATGCCCTCCTGGAAGAAGCCCTTGCCGTGAGCGGTGAACGCACGAAAAAGGCGGCCGTCACGCGAGCCCTTGAAGAGTTCATTGCGCGGCGACGTCAGAAACGCATTCGGGCGCTCTTCGGCCAGCTCGAATGGGACCCGAATTATGATCTCAAGGGCGAACGCAGCCGTTCTTGAAGCTCTTCGTCGACACAAGCGTCTGGTCTTTGGCCCTGCGTCGCGACCGTCCTCCCGTCATCCCCGAAGTCACTTTTCTGGATCGTGCGCTTGAGGCCGGTGACGAGTTGTTCACCACCGGACTCGTCCTCCAGGAATTGTTGCAGGGCTTCCAGGGCGCCCGGACCCGAACACGCATTCTTGAGGCATTTGCGGCGCTGCCTCTGCTCGTTCCGGATCGTGCCGCGCACGTCGGTGCCGCTGAACTGCGCTCCTCCTGCCGAAGGCGGGGAATCCAGATCGGAACGATCGATGCTCTCTACGCGCAGCTTTGCCTGCAGTATGGCCTGACGCTGCTGACCACCGACCAGGACTTCCGGCATATCGCCAAAGTTCGCCCCTTGATGCTGTGGGGTGTGTAAAAGGAGAGGGTCGTGAAATCGTTCCGGGTGGAGGCTGGTTCGGTCGAAACCCTCGCGCTTCAGGAACTGCGTGCCACCAACGACAACCCTGGTTTCGGCGACCAGATCTCCACCTGGCGAACGCGCGAGCGCCTGGAGATATTTTTATTTTTTACAAAGAGCGCGGATTCCACGCGGTCGAAGTGAAGCGGGGCGAAAGGCTGCGGGAGGGCGACCTCGCCGGGCTGCGGCAGTTCTGCGGGGATTACCCCGAGGCGAAGGGGCTGCTTCTTTAAGGTGGAGACCGACCCTATGAGGTCGACGGGATCCGGCTTCTACCCTTGGCCGACACTTTGCCGCGGCTTGGCGAACTGCTCGGCCAG
>VFKT01000151.1 GCA_009885395.1 Deltaproteobacteria bacterium
CGATTCACGCCGCAGTGCGATCAAGCAGGTCGCCTCTGGGCGCTTTGGTGTGACCAGCCATTATCTGGTCAACGCCGACGAGCTGCAGATCAAAATGGCGCAGGGCGCCAAGCCCGGCGAAGGCGGACAACTGCCCGGCCATAAGGTCGATTCCTATATTGCCAAGATTCGCTACTCGACTCCGGGTGTCGGTCTGATCTCGCCGCCGCCCCATCACGATATCTACTCGATCGAGGATCTGGCCCAGCTCATCCACGATCTGAAGAATGCCAACAACCAGGCCCGGATCAGCGTCAAGCTGGTGGCCGAGGTCGGGGTCGGCACCGTGGCGGCCGGGGTTGCCAAGGCCAAGGCCGATGTCGTCCTGATCAGCGGAGATTCCGGCGGTACCGGGGCCTCGCCGCTGACCTCGATCAAGCACGCCGGTGCGCCCTGGGAGCTGGGGCTGGCCGAGACCCAGCAGGTTCTGGTGATGAACGACCTGCGCGGTCGGATCCGGGTCGAAACCGATGGCCAGCTCAAAACCGGCCGCGACGTCATGATCGCAACCCTGCTTGGGGCCGAGGAGTTTGGTTTTGCGACGGCCGCATTGGTGGCTTCGGGCTGCGTGATGATGCGGGTCTGCCACCTCAATACCTGCCCGGTGGGCGTCGCCACCCAGGACCCTGAACTGCGCAAGCGCTTCGAGGGCCGTCCCGAGCACGTCGTCAATATGATGCTCTTCATCGCCGAGGAAGTGCGCGAGCATATGGCGCGACTCGGTTTCCGTCGCCTGCAGGATATGGTCGGGCGGGTCGATCTTCTCGATGCGGCCAATGCGATCGACCATTGGAAGACCCGCGGCATCGACCTGACGCAGATCCTGCACAAGCCCGAGGTTCCGGCCGGTGTCGCGATCTCGTGCGTGCAGACGCAGGACCACGGTCTCGACGCCGCCCTCGACAATCAGATCATCGAACTCTCGCGCGATGCGCTCGAGCGCAAGCGGCGGGTCGATTTCGCCTTGCCGATTCGCAACGTCAACCGCACCGTCTGCACGATGCTCTCGGCCGAGGTGTCGCGGCGCTGGGGTAAGGAAGGGCTGCCCGCCGACACCATCAATATTCATTTCCGTGGCTCGGCCGGGCAGAGCTTTGGCGCTTTTCTGGCTGACGGCATCTCGGTTCGTCTCGAGGGCGATGCCAACGATTATTTCGGCAAGGGTCTTTCCGGCGGACGGATCGTGGTCGTGCCGCCCGAGGAATCGACTTTCGTGCCCGAGGAGAACATCATCGTCGGTAACGTCTCGCTCTATGGCGCGACTGCCGGCGAAATCTTCCTGCGCGGCCGTGCGGGTGAGCGCTTCGCCGTTCGCAACAGCGGTGCGACGGCTGTGGTCGAGGGCGTCGGTGACCACGGTTGCGAGTACATGACGCGCGGCCTGGTGGTGGTCCTTGGTTCTACCGGGCGCAATTTCGCCGCCGGCATGAGCGGTGGGCTGGCCTACGTCTGGGATCCGGCGGGCGAATTTGACGCGCGCTGCAATACCGGAATGATCGAGATCGAAGAACCCGACGAGACCGATCTCGATGGCATCCGGGCACTGATTCTGCGCCACCAGCAATACACCCGGAGTGCCTTGGCAGAGCGTCTGCTCGCCGGCTGGGATGTGCATAGCCGGGCGTTTCGCAAGGTCATGCCGACCGAATATCGTCGCGTCCTTGCGTCGCAGCACCCCGGCGGTGAAACCGCCCACGTGGCAAGCGTCTGATCGGAGTTCGAAGCATGGGAAAGAGTACTGGATTCCTGGAATACGAGCGCGAACTGCCGCTGCGCCGACCCGTCGAGGAGCGGCTCGAGGATTGGCGTGAACTCGAGGGCAAATTCCCCGCGCCAGAGCTGCGGCAACAGGCGGCGCGCTGCATGAATTGCGGCATCCCTTTCTGCCACAAAGGTTGCCCGCTCGGAAATATCATCCCCGACTGGAACGATCTGGTCTATCGGGGCCGCTGGCGGGATGCGATTGCAAGTCTGCACTCGACCAATAATTTCCCCGAGTTCACCGGCCGCATCTGCCCGGCGCCGTGCGAGGAAGCCTGCGTTCTGAACATCCCGCAAACTCCGGTCACCATCAAACAGATCGAAAAGCAGATTATCGAGCACGCTTTCAACGAGGGTTGGATCGTGCCCGAAATCGCGGCACGGAAGACTGGCAAGACCGTGGCCGTGGTTGGATCGGGCCCGGCCG
>VFKT01000336.1 GCA_009885395.1 Deltaproteobacteria bacterium
CCGCAAAATCAAGCCCTTGTTTCTGACCAGCGAATTTGAGACGGCTGCGTGGGCCTTCATGAAAGGCTACGACTACGTCGTGGAGGAATGTCCAAATGCCGCCGGCGCCACCCAACTGACCTACAAAGCAGCCCTCGACGGCATCGAGGCCAGCTCGCCCGGCAGCAAGATGACTTTCGTCAAGAAATATATATCAAAAGGCGCCCACCACTTCCCGCGGACGGATGCGCCGAGCGGAGCGGGCGAATGCCTGAGCTGCGGCCAGCCTTCCTACGGTGAAATCTGTGGCTTCTGTTCGCTCAAATTCAAACTTGCGCACCGTCGGGCGGTACGCACGGAGGCCAATCCCGATCATGAATGAAGCCGACTCCAACGTCGACCCAAGGTCCCGACTCGTCGCGGGCGAAAGCGTGATCTTCCTGGATCCGCGAGGACGCGAGTGGCTGCGTGAATTGAGGCCAGGACGTCGTCTTTCGCTCTCGAATGGGGACTTCCATGTCGATGATATCATCGGCAAGCCAGAGGGCTCGACCATCCGCACGCATAACGGCGGCCAACTCCTGGTGCTGCGACCGTCCTATGGTCGGCTGATTCCCAACCTGCCCAGACAGGCGCAAGTCATCTACCCGAGGGATGCCGGGGCCATTCTGCTTTATGCCGATATCCGTCCGGGACAGCGCGTGATCGAAACCGGGGTCGGGCCCGGGGCCTTGACGTTGGCATTGCTTCGGATGCTCGGACCGGCCGGGACGCTGCTCTCGATCGACCGCCGTGCCGACCACGTCGAGATGGCACGCGAAACCGTCCGCAATTTCCATGGCGACGCGCCGGGCTGGAAAACCATGGTGGCAGAAGCGGCCGACGCGCTGCTTCTGCAACACGCCGACCGACTGATCCTCGATCTTCCCGACCCCGCCTCCGTGCTGCCCGCCGCAGCCAGGGCCCTGCGACCGGGGGGGATCGTCGCTTGTTGGGTGCCGACCACCCTCCAGCTTCATTCCCTCTACCAGGCCTTTGCCGGCATCGGTTGTTTCGCTGCCTCGCAGACTTTCGAGCTTTTGCAACGCTTCTGGCACGTGACCGAGCGGTCCGTCCGTCCCGACCACAGGATGGTGGCCCATACCGGATTCCTGACCGTGAGTTGGAGAACGGCCAGCGAGCCCAGGAAATGGCTGCCCGGGCCCGGGCCCGACACGACGCGCTTCGCCGAAGGCAGCGGGGAGACCGACACCGACCTGCCCTCCGACCCCGAAACCGAGTAGGTGGCTTGGGCTCGCACTACCGACTCCAAGCCGGTACCTTGGTGCAGACGCCCGAGACGCTGTTAAGGACTTGACCATGGGAGAGTTCGAAAAATCGCTGCGCGAGTTCGCTGAGGAAAGGGCCGAGGCCGCGGGACCGGGGAGTGCGGCGCTCGACGATGAGCCGAGCCAGATCGAACTCCCTTCGATGCTGCCCATCCTGCCGCTGCGCGGGGTGGTGCTCTTTCCCTCCGCGATTCTGCCGCTGCCCATCTCGCGCAAGCCCTCGCTGAAATTGGTGGAACATTGCCTGGCCGGGAATCGCCTGCTCGCCTTGGTCGCACAGAAAAACCCGGACGACGAGCAACCCGGCCCCGACGCGCTCTATCGCCGAGGCTGTGCCGGTCGCCTGCTCAAAATGCTGAAATACCCGGACCAGAGCGTTCGCATTCTCGTGCAGGGCCTGCGTCGAATTGAAATCGACGAGATCGAGACGCTTGATCCTTTTTTCGTCGCCCGGGTCCAGCCGCTCCTCGACCATTACGAAACGTCCCGCGATCTCGAGGCTCTCCAGGCGCATCTGGTCAATCAATTCGCACGCTTCGTTTCGATGATTCCCTATCTGCCCGACGAGCTTCAGCTCGTGGTGATGAACATCAAGGATCCGGGCAAGATCTCCGACCTCATCGCGTCGAACCTCAACGTCTCGCTCGAGGAGAAGCAGGATCTCCTGAACACCCTCGACGTCGGAGCGAGAATGCGTCGACTCTCGACGATCTTGAACCGCGAGGTCGAACTGCTCGAGCTTGGCTCGAAGATTCAGAACCAGGTTCAGAGCGAACTCTCGAAGAACCAGAAGGAATTCTATCTCCGGCAGCAGCTTCGCGCGATCCAAAAAGAACTCGGCGAAGGCGAATCCCGCGGTGCCGACCTCGACGACCTGCGCACCAAGCTCGACGCGGCTGAGCTTCCTGAAGCGCCGCGCAAAGCCGCCGACAACGAGCTTGGCCGACTCGCGATCATCCCACCCGAATCAGCCGAGCACTCGGTTGTGCGCACCTACCTCGAATGGCTCGCGAACCTGCCCTGGTCGGTCTCCACCGAGGACAACCTCGACTTGCTCCACGCCGCGGCCGTCCTCAACGAAGACCACTACGGCCTCGATCAGGTCAAAGAACGAATTCTTGAGTACCTCGCGGTGCGTCAATTGCGCAAGGATCCGCGTGGCCCCATCCTCTGCTTTGTCGGGCCGCCCGGCGTGGGCAAGACCTCGTTGGGCCGCTCGATCGCCCGTGCTCTGGGCCGCAATTTCGCGCGCATTTCTCTGGGTGGAGTCCGCGACGAAGCCGAAATCCGTGGACACCGCCGAACCTATATCGGATCCCTCCCTGGTCGCATCCTGCAAAGCCTGCGCACAGCCGGCTCGAACAATCCGCTCTTCGTCCTCGACGAAATCGATAAAGTCGGCAACGATTTTCGCGGCGATCCGGCGTCAGCGCTGCTGGAAGTGCTCGACCCCGAGCAGAACTCGGCCTTCAGCGACCATTACCTCGAGGTGCCCTTCGATCTTTCGCGGGTTCTTTTCCTCACCACGGCCAACCAGATTGATCCCGTCCCCCCGGCCCTGCGTGATCGCATGGAGGTGATCGAACTCAGCGGTTACACGGAAGAGGAAAAGGTCGAAATTGCAAAACGCCACCTGACGAAGAAACAGATCACCGAAAGCGGGCTCGAGGAGTACGGCGTCACCTTCTCGGAAGGCGCGTTGCGCAAGATCGTGCGGGACTACACCCGCGAGGGTGGACTCCGGAATCTCGACCGCGAAATCGGCAAGATCTGCCGGAAAATCGCCCGTGCCGTGACCGAGGGCGCAACCGGCCCCTTTCTGATTGACGAAGCCGCTGCTATCAAGCATCTTGGCCCCGAACGCTTCTTCGCCGAAGTGGCCAACCGCAAGCCCGAGCCTGGCGTCGTGACGGGCCTTGCCTATACCGCGAACGGCGGTGATATTCTCTTCATCGAATCGGCCCGCATGGACGGCAAAAAGGGCCTGACGCTTACGGGTTCACTCGGTGATGTGATGAAGGAATCGGCCCAGGCGGCGCTGACCTGGGTTCGCTCCCACGCCGCAGCACTCGGCATCGACCCGGGCTTCTTCGACCATGCCGATCTTCATATCCACGTCCCGGCGGGTGCGACCCCCAAGGACGGCCCTTCCGCCGGCGTGACCATGGCCACATCGCTCGCCTCCCTGCTCTCGAACCGCCCGGTCCGACCCGACGTGGCGATGACCGGAGAAATCACCCTGCGTGGTGCCGTGCTGCCGATCGGCGGCGTAAAGGAAAAAGTCCTTGCGGCCCGGCGGGCGGGAATCCGCACCGTGCTGCTACCCAGGCGCAACGAAAAAGACCTGATCGATGTGCCCATGGAAGCCCGGAAAGATCTCGAGTTCATCTTCGTCGACCAGATCGAAGACGTGCTGAAACACGCCTTGCTGCCGGCCCTGCCTGCCGCGCCAACGGGCACTGCGGACTGAAGGCAGACAGCTTCGGGCGGGCTCCCTCGTCGAGGGCCTGGTAGCCGTGCCAACGGGCACTCGGCAGACAAGCGCGGCTTTGCGCGTGGAGCACTTCGGGCGACCCGGCGCTTCAGGCACCGGCCACGAGCGCCAGAACATCAACCGGCTGCTCCGCCACCCTTTCGGCCCCGGCCCGGCGGAGACGGGTGGTTCCCTCGAAACCCCAGCCCGCGCCAACGAAGGCAATGCCAGCCGCCCTGGCCGTGCGAAGATCGACAACCGAATCCCCCACCAGCACGGCTTCCCAACTGCGAAAGGAAGACGCCGCCAACAGACTCTTCAGGCCTTTGGGGTCGGGTTTGAGGGGAAGAAGCTCGCGCGCGCCGACGATCTGCTCGAAAGCCCCCGCCAGGCCCGAATCTTCAAGGACTCGTCGCGCAAGTAATTGCGGCTTATTTGTCAAAACATCCAGGCGGAAGCCTTTTGCCTGCAACGTCGATAACAGCTCCGCCATTCCCGGATACGGCTGACTCTGGGCGGACGGCTGTGCCTGGTAATGCGCCACGAAATCGGCCGCGATCTCTGCGGTTCGCGACTCGGGAGCCCCCAGCGCCTGGAGACAGCCCTGGATCAACCGCTGCGCGCCGTTGCCGACAAGCCCGCGGATCTTAGCCTGCTCAAGTTCGGCAAACCCGGCTTGAACCAAGGCACGGTTGGCCGCGTTCGCGATATCCGGAGCCGTGTCGAGAAGCGTGCCGTCAAGATCAAAGACGATTTGCCGAATGCGCAAGGGCCGCTCTGGCCTTATTTGGGGACGGAGAACGAGGTTCCGCAGCCGCAGGTCCGGTCGGCATTGGGGTTGGTGAAGCGAAAGCCGGCC
>VFKT01000251.1 GCA_009885395.1 Deltaproteobacteria bacterium
AGGCCGGGATCGGCAAGACCCGGCTCGCCCGGGCGGTCGAGGGGGCTGCGGTTCAACGGGGTTTCGATGTTTTCTGGGGGCGTTGCTGGGACGGTGAGGGCGCGCCGGCTTTTTGGCCATGGCTGAAGATCTTGCGGCCACTTATTGCCGGGCTGGACGTCGAGACGCAACGGGCCTTCTCGGGTGCGCCGGCGGCCGCGATTTCCCAACTCCTGCCCGAACTTGGCCAAGCTCGCCCCGAGGGGACGACGTATCTGAGCGCAGCAGATGCGGGTTCTGCCCGATTCCAATTATTCGAGGGTATCACCCAGATCCTCAAGGCCCAGGCCCGCTCTCGGCCGACTCTATTGATCCTGGATGACCTCCATTGGGGGGATCTGGTTTCGTTCCTGCTTCTGCGTTTTCTCGCGCGCGAGCTGCACGGCGTTCCCCTGCTGGTTCTGTCAACCTACCGCCCGGACGAGTTCCAGCGCGACGATCCGCGTTTCGCCGAATTGCTGTCGATCGGTCGCGAGGCCCACCGGCTCCGTCTGCGGGGCCTGAACCTGCAGGACGTCGCCCGGTTGATCGAGAGCGTGACCGGCAAGCCGCCATCGGATCCCTTGGTGCAGAGCGTTTACCAGCGTTCAGGCGGAAATCCCTTGTTCATCCATACCCTTGCCGACCTCCCCGAGTTCGAGAAGGGCGGCGCAGCCCTTGCGCTGGCCGTTCCGGGCGAAATTGCGGCTTTGGTCCGGCGGCACCTTGACCGCCTCTCGCCCGACGCCCATCAGATTCTCGGAGTGGCCTCGGCCATCGGGCAGGAATTTACCAGTGAACTGCTGGCTTGGGCTCTCGGCCGCCCCTGCGGTGTCGTCCAAAAATCACTTGACCAAGCCCTGGCGAGCGGCCTCATCCTGCCACCGCCCGCATTTGGCGGTCGCTTTACCTTCAGCCACGCCCTGATCCGCGATGTGCTCTACCAGGCCCTTGAGCCGGCCGAGCGTCGCGAGGTGCATCGACGCCTGGGTGCCGGGCTGATCGGCAGGGAAAATGGAACCCCGCTTGAGGATTGGTCCGAGCCCGCCCATCATTTCTTCCTCGCAGGTCCCGACGGCGATGCCGATCCTGCTGTTGACTGCGCTCGCCGTGCGGCAACTCAGGCGGTCGAGCGCCTCGCCTTTGAGTCCGCTGCGGGGCATTTGCGCTCTGCACTGACGGCACTTCGGTGGGTACCTCTGGCGGATCCTTCTGCGGAAGCCAATTTGCTGTTGAAGCTTGGTGAGGTGCTCTATCTGGCGGGCGACAAATCTGGGTCGGACACGGCAACCAAGCGGGTCCTCGCCTTCGCCCGTGCTCGCGCCGACGGAGCTCTGCTGATTCAGGCGGTGCTGCTGCGTGCAGCTTGGATCCGGATCGCCAGCGGCGAGCGGGAAATCATCAGCCTCCTTGAGGAGGGCTTGGCCACGGAGCCGCAGACCTCAGCCGATCGGGCTCTGCTGCTGGCGGAGTTGGCTGCGGTCCTGCCGGTGGATGAATTGCCCCGGCGTCGCCGTCTCTCCGAGGAGGCTTTGGCGCTGGCGCGGCGGGACCCGGACGACACGCGCGTTCTGACTCGGGCGCTGCTTTCCTGGCACTGGACCCATCGGGAGCCCGACAAGTTGAAAGAACGCATGGCCGTGGTCGATGAAATGGTGGGTTTGGGGGCTCGGCACGACGGCTTGAGCGCCCTCTTCCACGGGCATTGGCTGCGCGTCTCCGACCGGCTCGAGGCTTCGGATTTTTTGGGTTTTGAAAGCGATATCGAAGCCGGGATCCGACTCGGATCTCAGTCAAGTATCCCGGAGGCCCGCTGGATCGGCGAGGCCCACGGCATCTTGCAAAACCTGTTCCGGGGTTGCTTCGACCGCATCGAATCCCAGGCAGAGGAGGTGTTCCGGATCGCAGCGGCCGGGCAGTCTCCCTCA
>VFKT01000156.1 GCA_009885395.1 Deltaproteobacteria bacterium
CGCCACCACGACCACGGCGAGCACGGGGGGAATCCGGGCGACCAGCCGTGGCGGCCGCAGCAGCGCCTGCAAGCCGCAGAAGAGGGCCGGCAAGGCAATCATGGCCGCGGTATCAAGCTTCAAGAGGGGCATGAAGGCGATCAGGCCGGCGCCGATGCCACCAATCGTACCGAGCATCGCCGCCGGGGGAACCAGCCGACGCAGATGCTCGGCAAAGGGCGTCACCGCGAGCTTGAAGACGCCCATGAAAAGCATGGTGGCCATGCCCACCTGCCAGGCGAGTTCCGGGTCGCCGGTTCGAACCGCGACCGGACCAAGGATGCCAAACGTCAAGCCAAATAACGATACGGTATCGATCCCAAGCGGCATCGCGGTGACATCCTCTCGGCCGGTGCGTCGCGCCAGGCGAAAAGCAAGCCAAGTGTAGATCAGATCCCCCACCAGCACACCGAAGGCCGTGCCGGGAAGCATGCGGCCGATGACCAGCTCAGGCGGAAAATCAAAGACCCCGATCAGGATGGTGGTGAAGATGATCAGTTGCGCGACGT
Source organism: Deltaproteobacteria bacterium (assembly GCA_009885395.1). Taxonomy (GTDB): domain Bacteria; phylum Desulfobacterota; class Binatia; order UBA12015; family UBA12015; genus SXLG01. Next base: position 549 of record VFKT01000156.1, read on the forward strand.
TATCGAAGGTGAGCCCGAGAAAGGCCCCAACATCGCCGGGGGCGGCCCAACGCCAGCGCTGCTCCAGACCACGGCGAGGATTCGCGTCATTATTCATTTTGAACTCCTCTTGATCGCGACCATCGCGATGCTTCTTTCATCCACGGGCAACAAGGGGAAACGGAAGCCAACGCGGGCCGCGACTTCAGCGCGCGAGCATAAGAACCGTGCGCGGCTCGATATCGATCAGATCAAAGCCGTTCTACGCCAGTACAATCATGCGTTCGACCAGCTCGAGTTGGACCGGCGGCAGGGCCGCGTCCATATGGAAACCATCCGGCGGAAACGAGGCGCGGGCACCACCGTTCGTATCGGCCTCGAAGAAATAATCGTTCTCGAAATAATCATGGTCGTCGCGCAGGAAGAAAACCGGGGTCGAACGAAGCATCGTGCCATAGAGATCGGCGATCTGCGGACCGACGACCCTCTTGAGCACCTCTTCGTTGGGGCCTCCGAGTACGGACTCGTCAAGATTAAAGGCACCAAAGGCCGCCAGCGCGTCGGGTCGCTGCGCCAGCGCCGCGCCAGTGGGGCCATGGACGAGGTCCCAATAGACATGGGCACCGTTGGCGATGACCGCATCAGTGGCGAACGAGAGGGCGCGCGCCAACAGCCGGCGGCACAGCTCAAGCGACAATCAGTAGCCCGGAAAATCGTGGTCGCCGGCGCAGGCATAGACCAGCAAGCGCTCGGGCATCGCGTCGGGTGCCGGAAAAGTCGCAAGCTCCTGGCACGTGCCGAGCCGGGTGCCACCGAGTTGCGACGCTTCGTTGAGCGTGAGTTCGTAGCGGGTCGCCGCGTCCCAAAAGGAGGCGTTGACCCCGGGCCGCCATCGAGAGGGCGGCGGCCTGGTCGAGAAACTCCCTGCGGCGCATCGCTCGAGGCAGGTCCTTTTCTCCCGAGGCGGGGCGCCCGCCTACTCGGTCAGCTCCCGAATCTTCGCTTCCAGCGCCTTCAGGGCCTCGTTCGGCGGCGGGGGCGGCACCATGATTTTTGTCATATCGCCCTGTACCTTGATCTTGCCCGACATGAAGGCCTGCATCGCGGCGGCTTGATCGTTCTGCACCAGCAGCGCCAATGCCACTTCATATTCCGTCGTGATCGTCACATCGACCGTCTCAAGATGACCCTTGCCGATCTTGCCGTAGCCCGCGGTGGTGTCAATATGCAGATGCGCAATGCCACCCTCGACCGGCGCACCACTCACCACCTGGTTCATGCGCATCGAGATCACGGGCTTCGGAAGCTGGTCGCGATACTCGGCCTGAAGCTCGATGACGGCCGTCAGCCACTCGTCTGAAAGAAATTTGAACTTGGTCATGATTTCTCCGTCTTTCTGCCCGGTTCATGGGCGCGTCCCGCTTGGTAACCGGTTCAACGCCGTCCGAAAAGGGGCCGCCCGCTTCCGGCCCGCCGGTTGATCGCGGAAGGCACAGGGAGAGTGCCGCGGTTGTGGTCTCGGCGGTGGATCGCCACGGCCGGAGAGCGCGGCAATCACCGAGGGCCCGGGAATTGACTGCCCGCTCGAAGAGCGCCAGCCGTGCCGCGGCCGCGGGTTGACCCCGCCAACCGTCAACGGCATCCTCGCTCTCAGCGCGACGACGCTGCGCCGCCTGAGAAACCCTTGGAAACTCTCGACACCCTGGCACCCTCTGCCATCCGCACGGCATTCGGCGCGACCGGACACCTCCTCGCCACCCTCACCGATCGCCGCGCGGCAGCCTGGTTCTTCAAGCCCCTCGCCGCAACCGGTTTCATAGCCACCGCTCTCGCCGCCGGCGCCCTCGAAAGCCCCTATGGACGCTGCGTTCTGGTGGCCCTGCTCCTCTGCATGGCCGGCGACATCCTCCTGATTCCGCGTAGCACCGGGGCCTGGTTCCGCGCCGGCATCGCCGCGTTCCTGCTCGGCCACTCAGGCTACCTGATCGCTTTCGTGGTGCACGGTGTTTCCCCGCTTGTCACCCTCCTGGCCGCAGCCGCGCTCGGGCCGACGGCCTGGCTCGTCCACCGCCGACTCAAGGCCAGCATCCCATCATGCTTGACGCGTCCCGTCACTCTCCATATCAAGGTGTTGACAGCGATGGTGGTGCTCGCCTCCGGCGCCGCCTCGGCCGGAGACAAGCCGACGATTTTTCTGGGTGCGCTGATGTTTTTCGCCTGCGGCCTCGCCTTGGCACGGGCTCGCTTCAGCTCTAAACACGCGCTCGACGCGCTCTGGGGTACGCCGCCCTATTTCGGCGGCCAGTTCCTTCTGGCCACCACTGTCGCACTGCCTCCGGGTTGAGTCGGAATCCATGCCAGGCACCCGTTCGCCGCAGCCCGAAGTGGACGATCCCCTGGTCTCCGCAGCCCGACGCCGTGAGACGCTTCTCTGCGGCCTCGTCGTCGCGGGTGCCGCAGCCTTGCTGCTCGCCTTGACAAGCCTGTTTCGAGAGGGTCGCCTCCCCGTGGCTGGCGATCTTGGGCTCTACCACCTGCCACTGCGGCATTTCTTCTCGCGTGCGCTTCATGAGGGCTGGTCGTGGCTCTGGTTCCCCAGCCAGTTCTCGGGCCATTACCTGCACGGCGAAGGTCAGGTCGGCATGGCCCACCCGCTCCAACAGATCCTCTACCGCTGGCTGCCGTTGCAGCCGGCGTTCGCCATCGAGTGGCTGCGGACCTGGGTGCTTGGACTGGCTGGAACCTGGTTCTTGTTGCGCCGTCTTCGGCTGCGCCTCGACGCCAGTGCGCTGGGGGCGGCGCTGGTCGCTTTCGCCCCCTTCGTTCTGCTGCAATTCAGCCATTTGAACTGCATCAGCATTCTCGCCCACACACCCTGGATGCTGCTTGCTACCGAAGTCGTCCTGCGCGGCAAGACCCGGCGCTCCCGCGGTCTTGCCGGCGCAGCGCTTGCCGCTCTGACGGCATCGACCCTCCTTCTCGGGCATCCCCAATTCGCCTGGCTCGCGCTGCTGGCCACGGCGAGCAGTCCGCTGGCCTTCTACAGCCGTGCCGGCTCTGCTGGCGCGGCTTCGGGTGCTGGGCGAGGAGTCGGGAGTCGCTGGATCAAATTCTCCTCCAGCGCCGGAGCCGAAAGCACGGCTTCGGACTCGGCGGATTCGGCTTGGCCGCGTTCGAGGCTGCTCACGCTCGGCTCGGCCCTGCTGCTCGGTTTCGTGCTGGCGGCGGTGCAACTCGTGCCGCATCTCGATGCGCTCGGCGAATCGTTCCGCCTGGCCCCCTCGGGCGATTTCACCGCGAGCTACGCCGTGCCGCCCTCGCATCTGCTGCTGCTGCTCGACCCCTGGCTCTTTCGCTTTACCGTGCCAAGCGGCGCCGCAGCCCATGAGACCGCGCCCTGGCCGGGCGTGCTGGCGTTACCCTTGGCTCTCTGGCTGCTCTCGCACCGGCGCACGCTTGGCAAAAACTGGCAGCTCGCCCGCTGGGCTCTGCTGCTGGCGCTGGTCGGCCTTGTCCTCTCTTTGGGCGATGCCGGCGGGCTGGGACGGCTGCTTCGCTTCGTGCCGGTGGTCGGCCTGTTTCGCGCCCCCGGGCGTTATCTCTTTCTCTTCCATCTCGGCACCGCGCTCGCAGCAGCGCTCGCCTTTGACGCCTTGGCACAAACGTCGGAACGGGGGCGCAAACTGCCCGGTGGGCTCGCCATCACCGAAAACCCGCCTGGCGAACCAACGACGCGTCACCCGGCGCTCTCCTCCGAGACCCTGGTCTGGTTGCCCGGCCTCTTCTCGCTGCTGCTCGCCCTGCTCTGGCTCGGCGCCGCCGCCTTCGGGCTACCCCTGCCCTTTGTCAATCTGATTTCAGGCCCGCTTCGAGCCCTGGCCGGGCCTCTCCTGCTGCTTGGAGCGGCTGCGGGCGTGACTCTCGCAAGCCGTGGTCGCACGATCGGGCTTGCTCTTCTGCTCGTACTTGCTCTCGCCGACGTGGCCACCTACGGCGTCGCGCGCGTTATCGCTAGTCCAACCGCGCGCCCCGATGAACTCGCCCGACTGGCAAGGCCAAAGGACACGCCGGCTGACGGCCGACTGGCCTGGACGACGCTTGGCGCAACCATGTCCGGTGCCAAACTGGCCGGCGGCTATGCCGCGCTGGCGCCAGAACGCGTGCTCGGGCTCGGTGAACCTGGGGTTGATATAACGACACCGGCGTTTGCCGCGGCGGCCCGGGTTGCCGGTCTGAGCCGCGGTGGTGGTGGCGAAAAGCTGCCCGATCCCCTGCCCCGCGTGCGGCTGGTCAACCGCGTCAAGGTGAGTGCTGATCCAGCGGCAGATCTGGCCTCGGGCCTGATCGATCCCGCCACCACCGTACTCTTGCAACCCGGTCTCATCGTCGTACCCAGACTCGACTCTGGCAGTGCGCTCGGAGAGGCGCAGCTCGAGACCGACCGTCCGGGTGAGCTGCGGATCCGCACCGATGCGGTTGGCGCCCGGCTGCTCGTCGTCTCGGAGGCCTGGCACGCGGGCTGGGTGGCGCGCGTCGATGGCAACGAAGTCGAATTGTTGCGCGCCTATGGGGACTATATGGCGTGCCCGGTACCCGCCGGACAACATCTCGTCGAATTCTCTTTTGAGCCGCAAAGTTGGCGGCTCGGTCTTGCGTTGAGCGCCGCCGCGTTGCTGCTGCTGCTCCTTTGGCTCGCCCTTGCGCTCCGCAGTCCGTGGAGCGACACGACGGCGCGCCGGGCCCCTTGAGTTACGGAACGGCAATCCCCAATTCAGCCATTGTGCGGTCGGCCAACCCGGCCCAACCCCGGTTGGCCAGCGGCGAGGCGGGGCTCGGATGCGGCAGGCAGCCCACCGCGACTGTAGCCGCGTCGCCGAGTGTCGTCTTGATGCGTTGCTCGGCGAACTTCCCGACGCCAACCACCAGGCGGGGTTCCAGGCAGTCGATGGTCCGGCGCAAAGCCCGGTCGCAGGCGGCGAAAATCGGCGCACGCTCGAAGGCCGGGAGCTTGTCGGGGGTGATATTTGCCCCGCTCGCCGCCATGAAAACAAGCGGACAGTAGTTGGTGACGAAGAAGCGCCGGAAAAAGGCTTCCGGGGTGCCGAAGCGATCGCGCGCCCAGCCCCAAAGGCGTGCGCCGGAAACCTCGCTGCGTGTACAGGCGAACCCAAGTACCGGGCGCTTCGGATGCTCGAGTAGCGGCTTGTCGATCGGTACTTCGATCAGAAGCCAATCCCGGACCAGCGCCACCTCACCGAAGGGCACCCCGACCTGGACCATACCGAAGGGACCCGGGTTCATGCCGAGCAACAAGACTTCAGGTCGCCCCGAGCCGTAACGTTCGCAGTATTCATCCCAGGCCCGGCGCGCGTAAATCAGCGGGTTGTAGACGTGCGTCACCGGTGGCGCGAAATGCAGCCCCGCCAACTCGGCGACCAGATCGTCGGTGATCCGCCGCAGCGAATCAGGCGAAATCTTGGCCTTCAAAGCGAATCAAGCGCCACGGACGGCGCGCACCGCAGCCAACACCGCGTCATGGACCGAAGCCGCGGTGGCGATCACGCCGCGGTTGGCCTCCAATTGGCGCCCAAGACCAAAATCGAGGACACGCCCATCGACATCGCTGACACGCGCACCGGCTTCCTCGACGATGCAGACACCGGCGGCGTGGTCCCAGATCTTTTCGCGATAGGCGGCACTCGTCGGCAGCCGCAAATAGATCGAGGCATCGCCGCGGGCGACCGCGCCGTATTTGCATTGGCTATCAATTCGATAGGGCTCGGCCGTGATGCCAAGCCGACGCGCGATCTCGGCCGACTCGTTCTGATCGGAATGGCCCGATTCGACCGATTCACAGAACCGGGCCTCGGCGAGAGTCGCGGGCGCGGCCGCGTGGATGCGCTCGCGCACGCCCCCCTCGAGGGGTTCCATCCAGGCGCCCTCACCCCGAATCGCCCCAAACAGCACACCCGTTCCCTGTGGCGTCGGAAGATTCGGGCAAGCCAGCACACCCAGCACGACGCGACCCTCCTCGATCAGGCCG
>VFKT01000202.1 GCA_009885395.1 Deltaproteobacteria bacterium
GAGAACCACGTCGCCGTCGCTACGCCGAACAGAACGCCGATCAGGCTCGCGCCCAGCGTCGTTGCGAAAAGATGCCGGCGGCCCGAGACGGGCGTCGGCTCGGCGCCGGGCATCATTCTTGCCCGGGCTAGCAGAGGAGGAACAGGGGAAGCCACGCGGCGCGGGGTGCATACCCCAAAATATGGGCATCGATAGCGATCACGGGCGGCCGTCGAACAGGTCGTAGAGCGCATCGCGATCCGAGACCTCAATTACCGGGGCTCGCGTTCCGCGCACGACCGGCGGCGAGAATTGGTAGCCCACCCGGCCGCCTGGCCGGGGTGCCAGACTTGCCCGGAGGGACTCCTCGATGATCTCCCGCAGTGTCGTGCCATGCATCGCGGCGTGCTTTCTGGCCCGCGCCAGAAGCTGATCATCGATTTCTAAAGTAGGCTTCATATGGGCCACCCCCATCAGAACCCCATAAAGGGGCGAACTTTGGATTCCGCGGCAAGGCACCCGGATCAATGCCGGAGGTGCCAGAGAAGCGCCCTACCTGTAGAAGGGAATCGAGATGAGAATCGTCACCGAGAAGCTCGTACGTGCGGCCGGCTTTGTTTTGCTGGCCGGCCCTTTGGTGGCCTTACCGACCGATCTGCGAGCCGAGGATTCGGACGGGCAGGTCCTCCGTCAGCAAAGCCCGGCCGAGAAGCGGCGCGCGCTTGAGGACGCCGAGGCCAAGCGTACCTTTTTCGAGCACGGCGCCGCCGGAGTCGACCGTCAAGGTACGGGAACGCTGCGCGGTGCGCGCTACCAGGGCGACTTGAAGCAGACCTTCTCCGACCGCGACACGGCGCTTGGTGTCCTCGGGCGGGCCGGGCGCGGTGAATCACCGCTCTCGACCGACGACGAGCACCGGGCCACACTCGAAATCATGAAGAAAGTTCACGAGCCCGGGGCTCAATGAAACAGATCGGTCGTGTCGAAATGCACGGTCGTGACCTCCTCGCACTCTTGGCAGACCAGGCGGGCGGTGCGCAGATGCCGGCCACCCTCGTCGTGTGAGCCCTCGCCCTGCGGCTCGAGGATGCCGCCGCAAACGCACCAGCGGTGGCGCAGATGGTCGTCGATCTCGTCGAAGGAGCGCACCCAGATGGCGTTGTCCAAAGTGGCGCCGGGCTGCTCGCTGGCCGCCAACAGCACTTGCTTGCGGCGGTGGCGCCGCAGCGCCATGGCACCGAGCGCGGCTGCAATCGCCAGCACGAAGAAGATCGCGGTCATGGCTCGGGACTAGCGGTCAAGGCTGTGGTAGGCGAGGTGCGTGCCGGACTCTCTCGACAGCAGCTCCGAAAGCTATTTGCCCTATCTGTATCGTCGGCATCCCTGGCATGGGGTCTCTATCGGCGACGACGCGCCGGGCAAGGTGACGGCCTTCATCGAGATCGTCCCCACCGATACTGTAAAATACGAGATTGATAAGCACAGCGGCCTTCTGAAGATCGATCGCCCGCAGAAGTTTTCCAACGTCTACCCAAGTCTTTATGGCTTCATCCCGCAGACCTATTGCGGCAAAGAAACCGGCACGTTCTGCTCGCAGCACGTGGGCAGACCCGCAATCGATGGCGACGGCGACCCACTCGACATCTGCGTCCTCACCGAGAGCACGATCCCGCATGGCGATATCCTGGTCAGAGCCGTGCCGATCGGCGGATTGCGCATGATCGATGGCAATCAGGCCGACGATAAGATCATCGCCGTTCTCGAGGGGGACCCGATCTACGGCGGCTGGACCGAGCTTGAGCACGCGCCGACAGCGGTCATTGAGCGGCTGCGTCATTATTTCTTGACTTATAAGCAGATCCCGGGCGAAGAGCCTATCAAGGTCGAGATCCCGCAGGTCTATGGCCGTGCCGAGGCGCTCGAGGTCATTAGCTGCACGATGCGTGACTATGATCGCGATTTCGCTCATGTGAAGGCCGCCAAGGAAGCTCTGCCGGGTCGGCTCTAGCCGGGCGATGGGTGTGCGAAAAAGTTTGACCGGGGCTCAAGGATGGAGGGGCGAAGAATGACGAAATGGATCGGCAAAGTTCTGCTGGGCGCGTTGCTCGGACTCTCAACTCTGGCGGGTCCGGTGTTCGCCGGGCCGGGCACGGGATTCAACCGCGAAGGCGGCTTCCTCGGTGCCAATGCGACCTTTTTCGTGCCGGCTTTTCAGGGTCCGGCCCGGAGCCTGGATTTTGGCAATAGCGCGGGCTTCGGCTTGCGCGGCGGCTATCGCTACGACGAGATCTTCGCGACCGAGGCGCTCTACGAATTTGCCAGCGATTTCGACGCCGACCAGAATGGGGCATCGGCGCGCTACCGCGCCCAGACCTTCACCGTGAGTGGGCGTCTGATCGCCCCCTTTGAGACGGTTCAGCCCTGGATTTCGGGTGGGATCGGCTTCGTCCATGGGAACCTGGATGTGCAAGGACTCGCAAGACAAGCTGATTTTTCGTCGACGAAATTTGCCGGCCGGGTTGCGGCCGGGCTTGATCTTCCGCTCACGGACGACGTCGGGCTCTTCGTCGAGACGGCGCTGACTCTGCCGACCGATCAGCTCGGTGATTTCTATACCTTTGCTCTCGGCCTTGGCGTAAAGATGATTTTCTGACCTGCGGCTGAAAGACGGCCTCGTCAGCCCGTGAACCCGCGCCGCACGTCCTTCCCGATATAGAGGGCGTCAAGCTCGACGGCGATCCGCTCCAGCACCGAATCATCCCCGCCCTCAGGGAGGGTTGCCACCAGATGGGCGTAGAGGTCGCCATGCACCGCACTTTTCTCGGGTGTCGGCCGGCGAGCCGCGCCCTTGCCGCGCACGCGCAGGGTGCGACCGTTGGGCGAACGGGCGGGAATCTTGAGATCGACTGCGCCATCGGGCGTCGGCACGCGTACGGCCCCGCCGCGCAGCAGCTCGGGGATGGTGACCGGAAGCTCGAGATGGATATCGTCGCCCTCGCGGCGGAAGAAGGAGTGCGGGCGTACCCGTATCGTCAGGTAGAGATCTCCCGGCTCCATCTTCGGATTGTCGGATTTGGACTGACCGGGCAGTCGGATGCGGGTGCCCTCGGTCGTCCCCGGAGGCAATGTCACCTTGATCTTATTGCCGCCCTCGACGGCAAGCGCCACCTGGTGGCCCCGCACGGCATCGAGGAAGCTGACGGTAAACGTGCTTTCGGCATCAGGGGTGCGATGTCTCCTGCCGCGGCGTGCGCCGCCGAAGGGGCCTCGGCCTTCGGATGCAGAGCCGCGACCCTGGCCGAAGATCCCCGAAAACAAATCTTCGAGATCGACCCCGGCATCGCCGGCCGGACCAAACGGGCTCTGGCGCTGCCCCTCGTTCCAACGCTGGTAGGCGCGCGCCTGCTCGGGGTCGAAACCGGTGGCGAGCCCCGCGTCACCGAACTCATCATACAACCGGCGCTTGTCGTCGTCCGCGAGTACGTCGTTGGCGTGAGAGGCCTCCTTGAATCGCTCGGTCGCTTTCGGGTCATCCTGATTGACATCGGGGTGGTGCTTACGGGCCAGCTTGCGGTAGGCCTTGCGGATCTCGTCCTTGGTGGACGAGCGTTTCACTCCGAGAATGGCGTAGAGGTCTTTACCTGGCACGGGTCGATCCTAGACACTTGGCCACGGGTGTCCACCCCTCGCAGCGTTTTGGCGGTGTTGGGAGAAGGAGCGGCGCGATCTCAATCGTCGTCTTCCTCAATACCATCCCGTTTGCGCGCGACATGCTTCTCCGGGATCTTCAGGCCACCGGTTCGGATCGCCAGCCAGTACAGATCACCGTCGGCCTCGCGAAGATCACCTTGCTGGAAACCGGCGCGCAGGTCGCGCACGATCGATTTCGTCATCGCCACCGGAACTGCGGGTTGGCGCAGGATGCTGGCGGCGAGTTCGCGTGCTGCCGCCAACGACGGGCCTTCGCAGACACGCTTGACGAGGCCTCAACTCTGCGCCTCGGTGGCATGGATGCGCTGGCAAGTCGTGACCAATTCGATGGTGCGGGCGGGACCGATTTCGCGCACCAACAGGGGCAGCGCGATCGTCAGCACGGCGGGACCGCTTTCCTCGCGAACCAGCCGCACACTCATGGGAGGACGCTCTCGCTCTCCGGAGCCAACTTCAACGGCGCCGCAGTCGACCCAGGTGCGCTGGCGGTGGGCAAAGCCGTTTCGCTCAGCGGGGCGATCAGGACAGCCAATCCGACCGCGAACACAACAAAAATAGAGAAGCCGCCGACGAAGGCGCCAACCGCGCGCGGCGTCGGAATCTGGAGGGATTGCCGGATCGCAACCACGTTGGCGACCAGGGTCAATGAAAAGACCACGAGACCGAGCAGCAGTTCGAGCGGCCCCAGCGGCAGCGCCGCCAGGATCCAGAGGAACTGCGGCGAGGCGGCAAAGGCCATGGTCCGGAGCAGGCGTGTCAAGCTGCCTGTGCCATGCAAGAATCGGGTGCCGACGAACCACACCAACAGCGAAGAACAGAGCCAGCCGAAATAGGCCGATCCCAGCGAGAGCAGCACGCCCACCCGCCCGAACTGGGCAAAGCTGCCGATGCCCTGCGCCAGCCCGACCACCAGCAGCACGATCGTGCCAAGCCGTGTGGCGGCGGGGTCGATGGCGATTTCGTCATAGACCGTTGGGTCGAGGCGACTTGCCCGGATCATGCGCTGGACAAGATGTTCAAGCGTGCCGTGCTGCGGCTCGTCGCCGTGAGGCAAAGCCGGCTTGTTCGGGTTGCCGGGAGGATTGAATCGTTCGAAGCCGTCAGGTCGATCGCCATCTTGCTGCGGCGGCGGGACCGGGCTTTCCCCGAAGCGCGCGTGGCTTCGCAGGGTTCCCTTCATGACTCTTCCCGATGGTCGGTCCGAAGGATGACCTCGTGGATTTCGAGCACGTTGGGACCGGCGAACATTTCCGCCGGTGGGCGGTTCGAGTGCGCGGCGCGAAAGGATTCGCTGCGCGTCCAGGCCCAGAAATCGTCCTCGCTCTTCCACCAGGTCTGGACGAGATAGTAACTCTGGTCTTTGGCATCGACCCAGGCCCCGCTGGAGTGGTCGAAGCGCCGCGTCACGGGCCGCAGCACGAAGTTGTTGATGAAGCCGGGCGATTGATCGATGAGGTGGGCGCGCTTGCGAAAGCGCTCCTCGAAATCCGCTTCATGACCTGCCGTGACGGGAATGCGATTGGTGACAACGAACATGGGTAGCTCTCCTGTATATGCCTGCCGGGTCCTTTGATTGGCCCGGACACGGCGCCCGCCTCATTAGCATGAGGTCTGCCCTCGGGGGCGCAGCAGATCAGGCCGACGGAGCAGGCCCAGCAGCGGGCGGCTCGCCTCGGGCGGCGGTCTTTCGCGGCAGGGGCGTGTCGCCGGCCGCGCCTAGCGCCTCGACCAGGTAGGGCAGGGCTGCGTCGCTCAGCGAGAGTTCGGGTGCGAGCCGTCGGGCCAGACCCTCGACCGTCATCAGCGCGAGGTTCACCATGGTCATATGGCTGCGGGCCTGGATGCGATGCCGGCGCAGGATGTCGAAGATCTTGCCGATTTCAAGCGTCAGTTGGACGTTTGCCAGGCCCCGATGCTGCAGTGCCGCCACGAACTGCGAGATTTCGGCTTCGTACGTAGCATAATCGGATATGCGGGCATGCGGTGAATTTTCGTAGAACAGGCGTGCCACGGTCGGCCCATCGCCGGTTGCGAAAGCAAAAAGCGTTCGGGCGACCGTGATCCGATCCTCGTCCGTGAGAGAGCTGACCAGTCCGAGGTCGAGCAGATAAACAGTAGACGGCGGCGAGAAGCGCAGGTTGCCCGGATGGAGGTCGGCGTGCGTGAAGCCGTGCAGGAAAATCATCCGACAGACGCAGCGCATGCCGGTCTCGACGATGGCCCGCAGGTCACAGGCTGAATCAGTGAGTTGACTTTCGTGCAGGCCTTCGACGAAATCCATGGTGAGGACCGCATCCGAGCAGGCGTCTGGATAGATTTGGGGAAATCGGATTCCGGGATCGTCGGCGAAGTTGCGTTGGAATCGCTGGTTGTTGTGCGCCTCCTGCATCAGATGGATCTGCGCCCGTACTGCCGTGCAAAAAGTCTCGAGGGCTCCTTCGACAGCGATCAGCCGCAGCGTGGGGAACAGCCGTTCGAGTGCGCGACCGACCGCGAGAAGGATCCGGCGATCGACCTCCAATTTTTCGACCAATCCTGGACGACGAACCTTGACGGCCACGACCACGCCACCTTTGCGCAAGACGGCGCGATGCACCTGCGCGACCGAGGCCGCCGCCACCGGCGAGGGGTCGAAGCTCTCGAAGATGGACTCGAGATCTCGTCCAAGGTCGTTTTCAACGATCTCGCGAACCTCCTCAAAGGGAAATGGTGGCACCTGGTCCTGCAGCGCAGCCAGTTCGTCGACCAGTGCTGCTGGCAGCAGGTCGCTGCGAGTGGAGGCGATCTGGCCCACCTTGATATAGGTCGCGCCGGCCCGACCGCAGAACGCCACCAGAGCGCGCCCCAATGCCCGCGGAATGCGTTCCGAACGGGACGTGCTCGGCGGCCGGGCGAGAGTGACGACGAACGTGCCGATACTGGCGAGTGCCGCAGCCAGAACCTGAAGCGCCCGCAGGGCCGGGCCGGGCAAACGGTACATTGCGCGGCGCATCGTTTCCGGCCTAGCAACCGATCGCCACCGGATGCCACGCTGCGATGACCGGTTGCGAGCAACGCCAGCGCCCGGCCAGACCTGGTAACCGCTGGCCGCGGGATGCCGTGTCGGGCGGACCTGACCCGGTGGCGGGGCTCCGGCGTCTCTTCTTGCCCACGCGGTTGACAGCACCCGGCCGGCAGCCGATGAAACCCCCATGCGTCAGAAGAACCGTTGCTGGAGCGTGACACAGGCTGGCTTGCTGCTGCTTCTCCCCGTGCTCGCGGCTTCGGGGTGTGGCTGGTTTGCGGCCGGTGTCGCCGGGACCATCTATGGCAGCGAGGATCATGGCCCCGAGGGTGCCGATCTGGCGCTCCTCCGGGAGCAATCGGCGGCCTACGCCAAGCCGGGCACGGCCGTGATTCGCGGCCAGATCCGCTTCCCTGTTGGTCAAGGGAAAATAGTCGCCCCTCCCGATGCACCGGTGTTCTTGACGCCTTCGACGACCTGGATGCAGGGCGAAGTCAAGGCGCAGGTGGTGGCGAAGAACCGGCTGCCGAACCGGGTTGACACCGGTGAAATCTGGTGGGCTACCCACACCGATGACGGCGGCCGATTCGAGTTCATCGGCTTGCCCGCGGGTGAATATTTTGTGATGTCAAGTGTCGCCTGGTTGAACACTTTGGGTGACGCGCAGACGGGGATCGCCTGGGCGCCCCTCGGGTTGACTGCCGGGCAGCAGGCGAGGATCATCGTCGGGCGCGGCGTTGAGACTCCAGTCCCAGGGCAATGAGCGCAGCGGCCAGCCTTCTGCCCGGGCGCTTACCAACGCTTGGCGTTGCGCTGGCGGGGCGTGCGCGGTGAGCCAACCGATGACGCTGCCCTCGGCCTCTGGCACCGAGACGAAATCGCCCTCGTACCAATCGAAGATCGCTGAGGCGGAGATCTCCCGCCTCGCCTTGTCGATCTGCAGCCCGCGCGGCTGCGAAAGAAAATGCCGGGTGGCACCGTCGAGGCGGCTGTCGAGATCGCTCGCCCGGAAGCTGCGCGCTTCGAGACGGGGACAGCCGAGGGACGCGCAGACCAGCGCAAAATGGATGCGTGGCTCGTCGAAGTCTTGCCGGAGGATGCCGTTTTCGATTTCTGAGAGGCTCAGCTCCCGGCCGCCCACAGTGAAGCGGTTGACCCAGAAGAAACCGGCCTTGTCTGAGGCCAGACGGAGCAAACGCGGTGTTGGCAGATCGCTGACGCTGGCGATCGGCCAGTGGCGCGTCACCGAGATCAGCGTCAGTGCGTTGTAGGCGTTGATCCAATAGGCCAGCTGGTCCTCGCGGCGCGGCAAGGCTTCTGGCGTGGTCTCGGGACTGTTGCGGGAGAGCCAGAGGTAGAGTCGCTCGAGCTCGCCGGGTTGTTGCGTCAGCTTCGCATAATCGACGCGGCCCTCGGCATCGACGTGCGCACCCAGAATCCGGTCGAAGAGATCCCAGGCCTGGTCGGCTGTCGCTGGTGCCGGTTCCGCCTGTGCGACGACTCGCGCGGGGGTGACGCTGGCGCTGCACATCGACAAAAAGGGGAGCAGGCCGAGCGCCAGCAGTACCACGCCCGTTCGGGTTCGGGTGTTGGTGCCCGTGCCGGTGCGCGTGTAGGGGCTGGCGCCAGCGCGGGTGCGGGCGCCGGTGCCGGTACGCGTGCAAGTGCTGGCGCCAGCGCTGCGGTCTTCTGGTCTCACGGCTTGACTCCGGCCGTCTTCGACTCAGCCGCAGTCGGGTCGGCAACATGCTCCTGCGTGGAATCGAATCTTTTACTGGCGGGTGATGCCGCGGGCCTGGCGGTGGTCAGGGCGAAAATCGTGGGATCTCCCCAAAGCGGCAGGGAAGGACGGTTGTCGCGAGACTTGGCCGCTCGGTTCAAGAATTGCAGATTGATCGATTCACCAGCCAATTCGCCTAGCGGCACCTCAAACTCCCGCCAGCCACGGTCGGCCTCAAGGCGAGCCGGATCAAGGGTGGCGTCGAAGAGATCGAGATCGAGTCCTTTGCGCGAGGCCGTCACCTTGAACTGGACCGGGGCTGAATCGCTGGCCCAGGCCGGCTCCTCCACGCCGATGGCAAAGCGCAGCACGGCACCCTTTGCCGGCACCGTGATCGCCTCGCTTCGGATGGTGCGATGGAGCAGGCTGGGCGCGCGGTAGAGCTTGAAAATACGCGCCAGAGCATGGGTATTTTTATCGAGTGCGAAATGGGCGCGACCCGAATCGACAGGGATCGCGAGCGCGGTCCGGTTGCCGGATTTTCGATCGCGCGTTCCCACCAACGCGATTCCGCCGACGGGAGATGGGGGGTCTGCGGGCGGGACCACGACTTCGCAGTCAAGACGCGTCTCGGGTTCCCGCGCGTCGGGCTCGCACTCCGCCTTGCCACTGCTTTGGCGACCCGAGGTGAAGGTCGTCTTCGTGCTCTTGCCGAGCTTGACTGGGCGACGGACCCACACACCTGTGCCGGGACGAACCGTGAAGCGGTGCTCGATCAATCGGGCGAATGGCTGCAACGACTCGGGGGCCTCCGTCGCCCACCGATCGGCACAACCAGCGAGTAGCAGGCCGAGCAGAAGGGCCCGCACGGGGAGGCGGTTTACGGGCGATCGGATCACGCTGGCGACACCCGGGAAACCGACCCGAAGCGGGCAGGTTCGATTCGTCCAATGATGGTTCTCATCAATTGTTTCAGCCAACCATCGCGCCCAGCCGCGCTGCAGTTTCGCGAAAACCTGCGATCGTTTCTTCTAAAATTTGAGCAACCGGTTTCACCGCGTCGATCCGGCCGACGACCTGCCCGCCCAGCGCGATTCCCGCCTCCATATCGCCGCCGAAATAGAGGTCGAGAATTCGCCCAAAGACCTCCATGCCGACATGCGGCTCGCGCTCGAGCCGCTCGGTGGTGGCGGTGCGCAGGGCGCGCAAGCCGGGGCGACTGAAGCGGTTGAGAAAAACTGTGTCGGTCTCCTTCGCGGCGAGGATCGCCTGCTTCCAGTTTTCATGGACCGGCGACTCGGTGGCCGAGACCATGCGTGAGCCCATCTGCACGCCCTCAGCGCCAAGGGCGAAGGCCGCAGCCATGCTGGCTCCGTCGCAAATGCCGCCGGCCGCGACGATCGGAACGTTTACTCTGGAGCGGACGAGCGGCAGCAGCACCATCGTCGAGACGTCGTTGGGGTTCTTGAAGCCGCCGCCCTCGCCGCCCTCGACCACGAGACCATCGACGCCGGCATCTACCGCTTTGAGAGCCAAGTCAAGCGTTGGAACCACATGGAAGACCGTGAGGCCGGCTTCCTTGAGTTGCTTCGTGTAGCGGCGCGGGTCGCCGGCCGAGGTGGTGACGAAGCGCACGCCCTGCTCGACGACGAAATCGACGATGCCGGGATCGCGCACAAAAAGCTGCGCGATGTTGACCCCGAATGGCCGATCGGTCAGCTCCCGCATGCGCTGGATCTCGCCCTTCACGATATCGAGTTCACCCGAAGAAGTCTCGATGATGCCGAGTCCGCCGGCGTTGGAGACGGCAGACGCGAGTTGCGAGCGGGCGATCCAGCCCATGGGGGCCTGCAGGATCGGGAAGCGCACGCCGAGGAGGCGGCTCACACGGGTATCAATTGCGTCCATCGCCGGAGGTTAACCCTGCACCAGCCCGTGTGTCACGCCGGAGGGCTGGTGGTGTCGCGTTCTTCCGCCAGACGCTGGCAAGCCAGGGCTGTTGCGCGATCGGCAAACCTGCCGGTCGATAATAATGTTCCAATTCGATAAAATTCGCTGCTTCAAGAAACGCCCGCCAGGATTGAAGGTCGTGGTACGCCCCGTAGCGACCACGATTCCACCCCTCCTCATTGTCGCCTCGCGGATTCGAAGCGAAGAGTACGCCCTCGGGCTTGAGCGTGGCCTGCAGCTCCGTGAGCACGCGCGGCAACGCCTGGCTTGGCACATGAAAGAGCGAGGCGTTGGCGAAAATCCCGTCGAAAACCTCGCGAGGAAGATTAAGCTTGAGAAAGTCCTGCTCCCACACGGTGCAATCGCCATGCTGGCGCGCCAGGGCGGCGAGCGCCGGCGAGCCCTCGAGGCCCGTTGGCGTATGGCCGAGCGCCCGAAATGTCGCCAGGTCGCGCCCCGGACCGCAACCGAAATCAAGGATGTGAAACGGTGGCGCGCCACGGACGTGCCGTAACAATGCTCCGATATTCTGCGTGACATCATGATCACGCGTGCCCTGCCAGAACTCGGCGGCACGCTCGTTGTAATGCTGAATTGTCGTTGAAGTGATGGTGGCGAGGTCTTCCGGCGCGGCTGTCATGCTGATCCCTGAAGTCTTTCGGTTCGTACTTTTTTCGACCGAAGGCCGGGGTGGCCAGTGACGAGAGCCGCAGCCACGGTCGTGGAACGCCGGCGGGAGGTAGCTCTGTCCTTACGTTCGGACAAGGGCTTTCCCGGCCAAGCTGCCGGTGTCGGGCTGCGTCCGGCGGCAGGTGTTCGCGCGGCCGATCAACTCCGATTGCGTAATCTGCTTCGCGAGACCGCTGGCATCGGGTGCGGCCGGCTGGCCAGCCCCTCGCAAGAGAGGGGCTGGCCGACGTTCTCTCGTGTAAGGAGCGAAGCGATGTCGCGACGCTTTAGTCAAACCTGGTTGGCTTACCAGGCCAGCTCGTCGTGTGTTTTTTCCAACGCAATCTTTTTCGTTTTCTACCACGACCAGGTCGGCCTGTCGTCAGAAATTATTTTTGTGCTGCAGGCCTACAATATCGCGCTGCGTGCCGTCCTCGATCTGCCACTCGGGGCTTTCGCGGATAGGCGCTCGCGTCGTCTGTGCCTGATGTTTGGGGCGGTTGGGGTTTTGCTCGCCTCCCTCCTGCTGGTCGTGTCTCCGACTCTGGTGGCGGCGTGCGTTGCCGAGACGCTCTTTGCCATGGCGACGGCGTTGCGCTCGGGGGCCGATTCGGCGCTGCTCTACGATGCGCTGCGCGAGGCCGACCAACTCGAAGACTACCCGCGCAACGAAGGCCGCGGTCACGCGTTCGCCGCTTTCGGCGCCGGCGCCGCTGCGGTGGTGGGTGGTCTGCTCGCGGCGATCGACCTGCGTCTGCCCTATGCGGCAACCGTGTTGGCGGCGGCGGTCTCGATCCTGCTCGCCAGTCGCCTGCCCGAGGCTCAGCGGGCGGCTGCCACGACAGGGCGAGCTCTCGATTTGGGCTCTCTGCGAATGGCCGTACGGCGCGCTGCCACAACGCCCGGGTTGGGCTGGGCGGTCGGGCTCGCGACTTTCACGGTCGTCGCGTCTCACGTCTACTTTTATTTGCAGCAACCGTATTTGCGCTCGATCGAAGTGCCGCTTGCCCTCTTCGGCCTTGTCTTTGCGGCGACCAAGATCGTGACGGCCATGGTGGCGTCAGTCGCGCATCGGGTGGATGCCGGCCGCGGCGAGCGCGGTACGGCGGCGTTGATGGGTGCCGTACCGGCGTTGGGACTCGGAATGATGGCGCTTGTCAGCGGCCCGCTCGGCGTACTGGCGATTTTGAGCCGTGGTCTGCTCGACGGGCTGTGGATGCCGCTTGTCAATATCTACGTGAATCGCCGTGCCGATTCGGACGTGCGTGCCACCACTCTATCCTTGATGAACGTGGTTTCACGTCTGGCTCTTGCGGCGGCTTTGGCTTGCCTCGGCTGGACTTTGGCCCGCTACGGTCTGGCAGCAACGCTGCTCGGCTGTGCTCTGGCGAGCGGTGCTGCCGGGGCGTTGCTGGTGTGGCTGGCCCCGCCGGCCCCAACCCCGGCGCTTGCATCGTAAGCCTCGGCGATGGCAGGGCGTGAGCCGATGTCTCTTCGGCGCAAACTCATTCTCGTGTCCCTCCTCTATTTTGCCGAGGGCCTGCCCTTTGGCATCGCCATCGATGCCCTGCCGATCTACTTCCGCCTGCACGGTATTTCGCTTGAGACGATCGGCCTGATGAGCCTGCTCGGCCTGCCCTGGACCTTCAAGGTGCTCTGGGCGCCGCTGGTCGATCGCTTCGGCGAGCGCAGGCATTGGATCGCCGGGGCGGCCTTCTCGATGGCGCTGCTGCTCGCGCTCTTGCCTTTCGTCCCCGTGGAACAGCCGACCCTCATGCTCTGGGCGTTGCTGCTGGCCTTTACCACCGCCTCGGCGACGCAGGATATTGCGATCGACGCCTGGACCATTGGCCTGCTTGACCCGGGCGAAGAGGGGCCGGGCAACGGCGTGCGGGTGATGGCGTATCGGGTTGGCTTGATTGCCGCCGGCGGTGGCCTGGTGGTGCTTGCGGGGCGCGAGCGTTGGCCGCTTGCCTTCGGCCTGGCGGCGGTCGTCCTGAGCGTCCTGGCGGTACTGGCGCTGCTTGCTCCAGAGGAAAGCCGCCGCCAGCCCTCCGAACAAAAAGCGGGAGGGGTGTTCGCCCCGGTGGTCGATTGGCTCACCCGTCCCGGGGCCTGGGTTCTTTTTGTATTTGTCTTGACCTTCAAGCTCGGCGATGCGGCTCTTGGTCCGATGGTGAAACCTTTTTGGCTCGATCGTGGCCTTTCGGTCGAGGAAATCGGTTTTGTCTCGACGACGCTGGGCACGGTGGCAAGCGTGGTCGGTGCCCTTGCCGGTGGTTTGATCACGCGGCGTTACGGCATTGTTCCAGCGCTCTGGAGTCTGGGCGCTGCGCAGGCCCTCTCGAATCTGGGCTACGCCGCGGTGGCCTTCACCGATGCGGGCTGGGAGGCGATCTGGGCTGCGTCGCTGCTGGAGAGCACGACCGGCGGCCTCGGAACCGCATCCTTCATGGCCTTTCTGATGAGTGTTTGTGACCGCCGCCAGGCGGCGACCGAATATGCCCTTTTGAGTGCCGTGTTCGGACTGGGTCGTACTTTGTCGGGTGCGCTCAGCGGGATCGCGGCGGCGCGCTTCGGCTACGCAACTTTCTTCCTGTTCACTTTTCTGCTCGCCTTGCCGGCGTTTGCCCTGATCCCTGCGGCGGGGCGTTTTGTTCGCCGCGCTGATAGCGCGTGAGGCGAGGGCGATCGGCGCTGTCTCGTCGTGGCTCGAAAGCCGGCACGTGATCTGCTTTGGGGATCCCCGTGGCGGCTGCATCCGGGATCTCCTATGAACGGCGCCCGGACAGTTCTTTGCTTGTCCGGCTGACGGGTGCCTTTCGACTCGCGGCACATCTGCCGGATATCGAGGGCGTGCGCCGCGCCCTTATCGACGCACCGCCGAGGCGGTTGGTCTACGAATCCTCGGCTATTGCCGACTGGGACGGCTCGCTCGTCGCCCGGTTGTTGACGCTGGAGCAAGCCTGCGCCGCGGCGCAGGTCGAAGTCGATCGCGCTGGCCTGCCCGATGGGCTGCGCCGCCTGCTCGAATTGGCGCAAGCCGTATCGGAAAAAGAGGGCGCCCGGCGCTCCGAAAAACAGGCATCGTGGCTCGAGCGTGTCGGCGGCGCCGCCACCCGGTCGGGGGCCGAAATCAAGACATTTTTCACCTTCGTCGGCGAGGCCGCTCTCAGCGTTGGCCGGCTCGTCAGGGGCCGGGCGCGCTTTCGCCGCCTCGATCTGGCGATGCTCTTTGAACAATGCGGTTGGCAGGCCTTGCCGATCGTCACGCTGATCAGCTTTCTGGTCGGCCTGATCCTCGCCTTCGTCGGCGCGATCCAGCTCGAGCAGTTCGGTGCCGAACTCTATGTCGCAAATCTGGTCGGCATCGCCATGGTGCGCGAAATGGGCGCCATGATGGGCGCGATCGTCATGGCGGGGCGCACGGGGGCGGCCTTCGCGGCCCAACTCGGCACGATGCGGGTGACGCAGGAGATCGACGCCCTGACCACTCTCGGCTTCTCGTCTTTCGATTTCTTGGTCTTGCCGCGGATGCTGGCACTCTCGCTGATGATGCCGCTTCTCACGCTCTACGCTGATTTCGTCGGCATCGCCGGGGGGGCCTTCGTCTCGGTGACGATGCTGGATATCGGAATCGCCCAATACTGGGATCAGACGATCGGCGCGGTGGCTCTCGACGATTTTATGGTTGGACTGGTTAAAAGTTCGGTCTTTGGTGTCCTGGTCGCGATCGCCGGTTGCCTGCGCGGTACGCAATGCGGCAATAGTTCGGCGGCAGTCGGTCAGGCAGCTACATCCGCCGTGGTCACGGGCATCGTGCTGGTGATCCTGGCCGACGCCATCTTTACCGTGCTCTTCAACGCGATCGGGGTCTGAGGGTGGCGGAGGCTGTGACGGCGATCGAGGTGCGGGGGCTGACCATGGCGTACGGCGATTATGTCGTCATGCGCGACCTCGGTTTCGGCATCCGACAGGGTGATATCTTCGTGATCATGGGTGGTAGCGGTTGCGGCAAAAGCACCTTGATGCGGCACCTGGTTGGGCTGGAAAACCCGGCGGCGGGCGAGGTCTTCTACGGCGAGCATAACTTCACCCTTGCCGACGAAGAGGTGCGGCGCACGATGCTCGGGCGTTTTGGTGTGATGTACCAGGGCGGCGCGCTTTGGACATCGATGACGCTGGCCGAGAACGTGGGCTTGCCGCTGGGCGAATACACCGGGCTCTCGGCCACCGAGATCCGCGAGGTGGCGACACTCAAGCTCGCCCTGGTCGGGCTGAGCGGCTTCGAGGATTATTTGCCGTCGGAGATCAGCGGCGGCATGCAGAAGCGGGCGGCGATCGCGCGTGCGATGGCGCTCGACCCAGAGATTCTTTTCCTCGACGAACCTTCGGCCGGACTCGATCCGATCAGCGCCCGGCTGCTGGACGATCTGATCCTCGAGATCCGGGCGAGTCTTGGCACCACGGTCGTGATCGTGACGCATGAATTACCAAGCATTTTTACGGTAGCAGATGATTCGGTGTTCCTCGACGCAGCCTCAAAAACGATGCTGACGACGGGCAATCCGCGCGATTTGCGGGATCACGGCGATCCGCGGGTCAGGCGATTTCTGCTCAGAGGCGAGGAAACGCCGGAGGGGAGGGCTTAAGTATGAGCCAGAAAGCGAATCCGGCAAGGATCGGCGCCTTCGTGGTCGGGGCGGTGGTTCTGGGTGCGGTTGGCCTGGTGGCCTTTGGGTCGGGCAAGTTCTTCGATAATAGCCAGAAATTCGTCTGCTATTTCGAAAACTCGGTCAACGGCCTTACCGTCGGCGCTCCGGTCAAGTTCAAGGGTGTGCCGGTCGGTCAGGTCTCGGAGATCCGGCTGCGTTTCGGAAAAGCGGAGAATTCGGCCGACATCCCCGTGATTATCTCGATCAACCAGGACGTCATCACGGACGCTCTCGGAGTAAAGATTGATTTCGAGGATTCCAAAATTCTTGGCGCAATGGTCAGGGCCGGGTTTCGGGCCAAGCTTGAGAGCCAGAGCATGGTGACGGGGCTGCTTTTCGTCGGCCTCGATTATTATCCCGGCACGGCCCTGCGCCTGGTGGGTACATCGGAGAAGACGGCCGAGATTCCGACGTTGCCCTCAACCTTGCAAGAGTTTCAGCAAGCCTTGACCCACGTGCTCGGTCAGTTCCAGAAGGTGAACTTCCAGCAGATCCTGGAGAACCTGCAAAATACCAGTGCCGGTCTCGATCGGCTGGTGAACTCACCCAAGGTGGATCAGACGCTGGCCGCACTCGAGGAAACCATCATCAGCCTGCGCGATGCTTCCCGCACCATCGATCAGAAGGTCGGCCCGATCGCCGAGGATATCCATCAGGTGGCGATCGACGCGAAGCAGGCATTGGCGAAGTTTAACGACGTGCTCGAGGAGGCCAATCAGCTCGTATCGCCCGATTCGCCCGTCATCTGGGAACTCGCGCAAGCCCTGAAACAGGCGTCAGCGGCCGCCAGTTCGGTCGATGGGCTGGCCGGGTACCTGCAAGCCAACCCACGAGCGCTGCTCTTCGGTCGCGAAGGAGATTGACGATGAAGGTATGGACGAGGCGTGGCCTGCGGCCTGGAGTCGGGCGCGGTGTGTTTGTCGGCGGGATGCTGCTTGCGGCTTCGATGCTCTCGGGCTGCAGCAGTCTCTTTGCCCCACAGGCTCCGGTTGATGTGTTCGTCCTCAACCAGCACGGGGCGCCACCCGCAGTTTCGAGTGGCAGTTCGCTTCGGCTGGGCGTCGGTCCGGTGCGCGTGCCCGCCTATTTGAATCGCTCCGAGGTGATGGTGCGGGTTGCGCCGAACCGGCTTGAGCCGCTGCCGAACGCGCGTTGGGGCGAACCGCTCACGCAGAGTGTGATCGGTATTTTCGGTGACGACCTCGGTTTTCGGCTCGATGCAGCCGAGGTTTTCTTCTTCCCCTGGTGGGCGAACCAAAAGATTGACTATCGCATCACCGCCGAGGTGATCCGCTTCGAGGCCGAGGCGGCTCCCGCTCCGGCGGCCGGGGGCGCGGCAGCACCGGCCGATGGCCGGGTGCGGCTCTGGGCGCGCTGGCGTGTCGATCCACGCGCGAGCGGGCAGGCTGATTTTGGTTCGGAGTACGACCAGCGCCGCTCTGTCGATACCAGGAACGGTGAAGCGGTGGCGGACGCCTTGAGTGGTTTGATCGATGATCTGGCGCGTGAGATCGCCGAGGCCATCGGTCGCCACGGCACGAGCCCGGGCCAATCCTTCGGGAAGGTCTCCAAACCTTGAGCTGGACGAGGCGGGTTGGCCGACGGGCGGGTTTGGGCCTGGCCCTGGCCTTGGCGCTGCTGGTGGGCGCGGCCGTGTTGCCGAGCGGTTGTTCCTACATCGCCTTGCCGGGCGGCATCGTCGTCAATTTCCCGGGTTTCGCGGGCGAGCCGCTCGACTCGGATGGCCTCAAGCAGCGGCTCCAGGTTCCGGCAGGCTTCCGCATCAGCGAATGGGCGAGCGGGATCGAGAACGCACGCCTGATGCGTTTCACTGCGAGCGGCGATCTGCTGGTTTCATCCCCGCGGGAGGGCAAGATCTTCCTGCTCGAGCGCGATGCCAACGACGATGGGCGCTCGGACGGTACGCGGGTCCTGTTGGAGGGCCTGCACCTGCCGCATGGCATGGCCCTTGACGGTGGGCTGCTTTGGATCGCCGAGACCGATGGCGTGTTTCGCGTGCCCTTCGACGCGGCGGCGCGCCAGGTAAAGGGCCCGATTGAACGGGTGGTGCAGGGCCTTCCTGCCGACGGCAACCACTACACGCGCACGATCGTGATCGGCCCCGATCGTCGGCTTTACGTTTCGGTTGGCTCGAGCTGCAATATCTGTCTTGAGGAAGACCCTCGTCGGGCGACCATCCTCTCCTATGCGCTCGACGGCTCCGATGAACGCATCCATGCGTCAGGGCTGCGCAACGCCGTCGGCATCGCGTTCCGCCCCGGTACCGACGAACTTTGGGCCACCGACAACGGCCGCGATCTGCTGGGCGACGAGTTCCCGCCCTGTGAGCTGAACCAGATCGTCGAGGGGGCGCATTACGGCTGGCCCTATGCGAATGGGGCTCGCGTCGCCGATCCGGATTTTGGATTGGACCACGCCGCTGAAGTCGCGCGCTCGGTGGCGCCGGCGCATGCCTTTGGCGCCCATACCGCACCGCTGGGGCTTGCCTTCGGCGCCGGCCTGAAATTTCCGGAGCCCTGGGAGACTGCGCTTTTCGTCGCGCTGCACGGCTCGTGGAATCGGCGTGCGAAGCAGGGCTACGAAGTGGTCGCCCTTTGGTCGGACGGCGAGACTGGCTTCCGCGAGGAGCCTTTCGTCACCGGTTTCGAGATCGACAACGAGGTGGTTGGGCGGCCGGTCGATGTCGCGGCGGGCCCTGATGGCGCGCTTTACGTTTCCGACGATTTCACCGGACAGATCTACCGCGTCGCCTGGGGCGAGGACGCGCCCGTGCGCGGGAACGAGACCGGCGTTGGAAAGCAGGCCGACGGTGGGAACGAGTCCAGCGGGGGTCGTGCGGCGGCGGTGGTCGGCACGCCGGCTGCGACCCCGCGAGTTGCTCGCGTGCCGCACGATCCCTTCGCCGGGGTGTCAGCTTACGAGCGCGAGCAAGCGCTGGTCGTTGGACCTGAACTTTGGCAGGACTCGGGTTGTGCCGCCTGTCATCTGCCGGGCACAGCCGCCGCCGAGTCGTACCGTCCGCTGGTCGGCCTGCGCGCCAAATTTGATGTCGAGCGCCTCACGCATTGGCTGGCCGCACCGCAGCCGCCGATGCCGCGTTATCCCTTCGATGCAGAGCAGCGCCGACTGCTGGCCATCTGGCTGCTCGGGCGGTTCTGAGGGGAAGTGGCCTGGGGCGTGGCGGCGGTCCGTGGCAGACGGGGGGTTGTCTTCGCGTTCACTGAAGGTGTATGGCGATATGTAGAGGGATTGCCAAATGCGCACGAATATCGTGCTCGATGACGAACTTGTTGAAACGGCTCGCCGTTACAGCAAAACCCGGACCAAGAAGGATCTCATCCATGAGGCCCTGCGGGAGCTGATTCGGGTCCGTGCCCGCCGCTCGCTGCTCGACCTGGCTGGCAAGGTCCGTTTCGTAAGTGGTTACGACTACAAGAAGCTTCGATCAAAATCGTGATTCTGGTCGATACGTCCGCGTTGATTGCGCTGCTGCGGGGGGATGTGGATCCTTCGGCCGACTATCTCCGATTGGTCATCGAGCAGGACATTCCATTCGCGCTCACACCGATCGTGGTGCAGGAAACGCTCCAGGGTGCTCAGGACGCCCGCGAGTGGAAGCGCCTCCGTGGCTACCTGAGCACCCAGCCATCATTGGAGCCCGAAAATCTGCTCGAATGTCACCTCCGGGCGGCAGAGATTTTCTTCGACTGTCGCCGACGTGGGCTGACCATCCGGAACACTATCGATTGTCTGATCGCCCAGATCGCGATCGAGCATGGAGTGCCGTTGCTTCAGAATGACCGCGATTTTGCGGCCATTGCGCGCGTACGGCGGCTCCGTCTCTTGCCCTGAGGCGCGGCTATCATTGGCCCCGCCTGCCTCCGCTTGGTACGCCCCACGGGGATCGAGACGAGCAAGCCGTCGGCGGCGGCTCCGAAAAGATGGCCGATACGCGTGCGGCCGACTCGGGCGGGGGAATCTTCTCACTCGGAACCGCAGAAGTCGGGGCTGACCACTGAGAAGGAGACAACGACATTTGGCTCGGCGGGATCAACAAGATCACAATGGGGCATCGCGCTGTTGCACCCAACGTCGAGCGCGAAGGTGAAGCTGCCGTCGAGGTAGCAGCGGCTGGGGGCAATCGAGAATTTCAGGGCCCAGACCTGTCGACATCCGACTTCGGAGTCCCCATAAGCCGGCACTCCGCCGGGGCAGCTTCGGGCGGCGACGTCTTCCATGGCGGAGAGCAGGGAGTAGCCGGCCGGGACAAGGATGGGCTCGATGATGGAGAGCAGCATGAAGTCGACATCGGTGTCTGTCGTCACCTCGAGTTCCAATACCCTGGAGTTCTGTGCCGAGTTAATAAGGCTCTGCGCTGTAAGAGCGGAAGACATTCGCGGTGCGTCATAGCCCAGCAGGGCCCTCTTCCGGGCGGGCGCGCAGACCGTATCGGTCCTCAGCCCGCTGATGAAGCGCGTACCGAACTGATCCTCCACCTCAAGCTTGGAGGGTAGAGCTCCCAAGGTCTCCTTGCATTTTACTTTATAGCAGAGAAAATCATTCTCAAGTTCCTGCCCTATGAACGTGCTGGTTGGCGCTTCGTGTGGGCCGAACCCCTGCAGGCGCTCCTTCTTCACTGGCACGCAGAACTCGGTACTGTTGACGACAATTTTGCACTGGTTCTCGGACGGCAGCAGCGCGGCCTGAGCGGGATTCGTGAACAGATTGGCGTTGGCCAGAAAGCGGTGCTCGTCCTTGACTTTGTAGCACCGAAGGTGGTCGTTCAGATTGGAAGAGAAAGCGCTGGTCGCTGTCATGCCAAGGATAAAAAGAGCGGTAAGGATTCGTTTCGTCATCGAGTAAACCTCTGAGTTTGGGGGCCACAGAAATAGCTTCGCAGCAATACTATCCTGCTCAGGGCCGCGGGCACAAGAGAAATTTATGCGTCCATCCTCATCCGATCGGGCGTTCCCGTCCGAGGTTTTGACGCTTTGCAATGACCCGCTCAGCAAGCTGCTCGATCGAGCCCTTCCCGGTTTCCTGCCCACGCAGAGCCGCGCGGCGCAGTCGCTGGACCGCCGTTCTCAAGCCCCGGGCTTTCGGGCCAAGGGCGCCGTGTCCGCCGGCCCGTCGCGGAGTGGCTGGACGCCCCCGCTCTCATCCCCCGGACCTCGGGCCAAGAGCGCCGCATCCGCCGGCGCCTCGCGCAGTCGCTGCACCAGCTCGATCATCACCCCCTGCGCCAGCCCGGCCGGATCAGGCACCGTGAACTGGACGCGCATGCCCGCATCCTCAAGTGGAAACCCGACCTGCATCTCGACGCCGGCCGCCTGCAACCGGGCGACCTCGGCCGCGAGATCATCGGTGCGCAAAGCCAGGTGGTAGAGGCCCGGCCCCTGGTAGGGCATATGGCGCAATTGCGTCCGCTCGACCGGGGCTTCGATCAGTTCCAGTTCGACGCCGTTGATGCAGACGTGCGCCAGGCGGAGCCCCGTTTCTGGATGGTCCTCGATGCCGGCACAGTCGAGGCCGACCACGTCACGCCAGAAACGCACCGCGGCCTCGATGTCCGCGACGTACAACCCAAGATGGTCAATCCTCGAGACCATGCCTACTCCGCGCGCAAGGCTTCGACCGGATCGAGCCGTGCCGCCCGTCGTGCCGGCAGAATTCCGGCCAGGATCCCGACCCCACCGGCCACGACCAGCGCCAGCACGGCATAGCTCCAAGGCGTATCGACAGGAACAGCGGGTACCAGCGCGTGCAGAAGGGCCGCGCCGCCGCTGCCGAGCGCGAGGCCCGCCACCC
Source organism: Deltaproteobacteria bacterium (assembly GCA_009885395.1). Lineage (GTDB taxonomy): Bacteria > Desulfobacterota > Binatia > UBA12015 > UBA12015 > SXLG01. The sequence continues at coordinate 21,578 of VFKT01000202.1, forward strand.
CGCCGACGCTTGCCAGCACCGTCGCTTCAGCGAGAAAGAGGGCGAGGATCTGTCTCTGGCTCGCCCCGAGTGCTCTGAAAAGGCCGATTTCACTGGCGCGCTCGCCGACCGCGATGGTCATGATGGTGAGGACGCCGACCGCACCGACCAGCAACGAAATCCCCCCCAGCGCACCCACGGCGAAAGTCAGCACGTTGAGGATATTGCCCATCACGTCGATCATCTGTTCCTGGGTGGTGAGGGTGAAATCCTCCTGGCCGTGGCGGGCGATCATGGCGCGCTTGACATTCTTGACGACTTCCACAACTGCCGTTTTCTCGCCGTAGATGATGTCAATTTCCATCAAGCCATCGCGGTTGAAGAGGGCCTGGGCGCGAGCCGTCGGGATGAAGATGCCGTCGTCGAGATCGAGGCCGAGCATCTCGCCCTTGGGCTCCAGCACGCCAATCACGCGATAGCGCTCGCCGCCTACCCTGACGCGTGCCCCGAGGGCTGAGCCGTCGGGGAAAAGTTCGCGGCGGAGCTTGGAGCCAAGAACTGCAAAAGAACGGGCGGTCCGAGGATCCTCAGGCGGCAGGAAAGACCCGCTTTGTACCGCCATCTTGAAGACCTCGGGCATGGCCGAACCAACGCCGTGCACCATCGTACGCCGGCTGCGGTCGGGGCCCTCAACCTCGGCGTTGCCGCCACTGTAGGTCATGACGCTCTCCACTCCTGGCACCGTTTCGAGTGCCAGCGCGTCTTCGATGGTGATCGGCCGACTCGAGCCGAAGAGGCCGACCGGCGTGCCGTGGGTCATGGTGCGGCCGGGGTTGATCCCGATGATGCGCGTCCCGAATTGGGAAAACTCTGCCAGCACAAATTCCCGCAGGCCGGCGCCAAGTGAAGTCAAGAGCACGACCGCGGCGATGCCGATCGCGATGCCGAGCGCGGTCAGGCCCGAGCGCAACCGATGCGAGCTGATCGAGGCGAAGACCAGGCGGATAAAATCGCGTTGTGCCATGCTCAAGCCTGCTCTCAACTACCGCGCAAAGCAACCACCGGGTCGAGCGCGGCGGCGCGGCGGGCGGGTGCCGCACCCGCGATCAGGCCCGTCGCCAATGCGACCAAGGGCCCGGCCACCAGCACCCAGGTGGGAGGCGTGAGATCGAGCTGCGGCAGAGCGCTGCCGATGCCGAAGTTGCCGAGGAGGCCGATCCCCAATCCAGTGATGGCGCCGAGTAGCGCCAACGCACCGGCTTCGCCGAGGAACAAGGTGAGAATCCAGCGTCGGGTCGCACCGAGGGCAACCAGCAATCCGATCTCGGGCGTGCGCTGGGAAACCGCGACCAGCATGACGTTGGCCATCAGCACACCCGCGACCAGCAGGCTGACGCCGCCGATGCCGGCGATTGCGAACGTGACGGCACGCAAAATCCGGTCAAATGTCTTGAGGACGGCGTCCTGCGTGATCACCGTCATATCGCGCTCGCCCTGGTGGCGGGCAACCAGGATCGCTTCCACTTCTGTCTTCGCGCGATCCATCGCTTCGCGGCTCCTGGCCCCCACCATGATCCGGAAAAGCGATGAGGTATTGATGATCTGCATCGCGGCGGCGACCGGGATCACGACCAGATCCTGCACGTCAATGCCGATCGAGCGGCCCTCGGTGGCGAGGATGCCGACCACGCGGAAGCGTCGGTCGCCGATCCGGAGCCAGCCGCCGAGGGCGGGTTCGTTGCCAAAAATCTCGCGCCTGACGCGGGCACCGATGACGCATTCCGGCGCCGAGCGTTCGGGGTCACCCGGTGCGAGGAAGCGCCCCTGGGCCATCTTCCAATGGCGTAGCTTGAGGAGATCGGCAGTCGAGCCAAAGATCGCACTCTGGCGCGACAGGCCGCCGTGCGAAACCAGGGCCTCGCCGACTGCGACGGGTGCGATCTCGCGCACCGCCGAACTGCGCCGCAGCGCCTCGGCATCGGCGATAGAGAGATCGCGCGGGGTCTGGCCGACGAACATGCCGGGCATGCCGCCGGTCGTCTCGGAGCGCCCGGGCAGCACCAGCACCAGGTGGGTGCCGAGTGAAGCGAATTCGGCGCCGATATAGCGGCGTGCGGCTTCGCCGAGCGAGGCCAGCACGACGACGGCGGCCACCCCGACTGCGATAGCCAGCAGCAGCAGGCCCGAGCGCGTCGGGTGACGCAGAGTCGCGCGCCGGATCAGGACCAGCGAGTCGACAGCCCTCATTCCGGAGCCCTTCCCGGCTCGTCGCTCTCGATTCGGCCATCGACCATCCGCACGCAGCGTCGCGCGCGGTTTCCGATCTCGGGGTCGTGCGTGACGACGATCAGCGTGAGCCCGCCGCGCCACAGCCGCTCCAGCCGTTCCATCACGTCGGCGGTCGAGCGGCGGTCGAGGTTGCCGGTTGGCTCATCGGCGAGCAGGATCGCCGGATGCGTTACGGTGGCCCGCGCGATCGCAACCCGCTGACGCTGGCCGCCCGAGAGTTCCTCGGGTCGATGGTCGCCGCGATTCGAGATCCCGAGTTCTTCGAGAGCCGTCGCCACACGTTTTTGCCGCTCTTCGGGGGCGACGCCACCGAGCACCAGCGGCAGCTCGATATTTTCCTTGGCGGTCAGATAGGGCACGAGATGGAAGGCCTGAAAGACGAAACCGATGCGCTCGCGCCGGGTCTGCGCCTGCTCGTGCTCGTCGAGCGTCGTCACGTCGCGCCCTTCGAGGAGGTAGGTGCCGCCGGTAGGCCGATCGAGCAGCCCCAGCATATTCAGCAGCGTTGATTTGCCCGAACCCGAGGGCCCCATCACCGAGACGTAATCGCCGGCCGGGATGTGGAGATCGACGCCGTCGAGCGCGCGGACCTCCTGGTCACCGACTTGGAAATGGCGGGTGATGTTCGAAAGCTCGATCACGAGTTCGCCAGGCCTCAGCCGCCCTGTTTTTCTTCAATGACCACGTTGGCACCGGGTTCGACGCCTTCGCGATCGACCGAGAGTACGATGGCCGCCCCCTCATCGAGACCAGCCGTGACCTCGCTAAAGCGCCAATTCGAGAGGCCGCGTTTGATCACTACTTCCTCTACCGTGCCGTCCTCGACGATAAAGATCTTGCCCTCTTCGCGCACCGCCTCGGTAGGCACCCGCAGCACGTTTGGTCGACTTTCAAGCACGATTTCGACATCGGCGCTCTGGCCCGCCATCAGCCGTGGCACAGATGCTGGTGCCAGGATCTCCACCTCGACATCGACGGTGCGCGCCTGTTTCTCCAGATCGAGCACATAGGGCGCGACCCGCCGAACCCGCCCCTCGATTGGCGTATCGGGGAAGGCATCGACCGTGATGCGGGCCGGCAATCCAGCCACGACAGCGGC
>VFKT01000056.1 GCA_009885395.1 Deltaproteobacteria bacterium
CTCGCGCAGGCGATCGCGATCCCTGGCTGATCGGGCGCTGTGGTAGCTGGCGCCGTCGCATTCCACCCCGAGGATGTACCGTCCCGGCTGATCCGTGTCCCGGATGCCGATGTCGATGAAGAAGCCCGCGCAGCCGACCTGCGGCTCGGGATACAGTCCCGCCGATGTGATGCTGCGGATGACCTGTTCCTCGAAGGGGGAGTCCGGGGAGCGGCCGGTCGACGTGGGCAGGAAAAGCCTTCGGTCCTTGGCGTAAGCAAGGAACTGCTTCAGTGCCGCCACGCCGCGGGCCTGGGATCGCTTGAGGTCGAGGTCGTCGGCCGTGAAGTTGCAGAATACCTCACAGGACAGGCGCGCACGCGTGATCAGCACGTTCAGACGCCGTTCGCCGCCATCGCGGTTCAGTGGCCCGAAGCTCATCGCCAGATAGCCGTCCTTCGTCTTGCCGTAGCCGATGCTGATCAGGATGACGTCGCGCTCGTCGCCCTGCACGTTCTCGAGGTTCTTCACGAAGAAGGGCTCGTGGACGTGGCTGTTGAAGAACGCCTCGCAGGTGCCATCCCTGCGGCGCAAATCCTCCAGCTGCATCTCGATCGCGTCGCGCTGGGCGACGCTGAAGGCGGCCACGCCGAGCGTGAGATGGGGGAAATCCTTCGCATGGCGCAGGACGGCCTCCGCAACCGCCTTGGCTTCGCCCTTGTTGGAGCGGGCGCCTCCGCGGCCGTACTCCGTCGAGGGGAGGTGATGGAAGACGAGGCCTCTCGCCTCCGACTCGTAGCCGGCCGCCGGAAAGACGACGAGACGACTGTCGTAGAACTCTTGGTTGGACACAGCGATCAGCGATTCGTGCCGGCTGCGATAGTGCCAGCGCAGCATTCGGGCCGGCGCACCCTGCGCGGCGAACAGGCCGAGCACGCTCTCCTGGTCCGCGGTGATGTTGGCTTCATTCTCGTTCGGATTGCCCGAGATCTGGTCAAAGAAGTTGGTCGGCGGCAACTGCTTTGTGTCGCCGACGACCACGGTCTGTTTGCCACGCAGGATGGCGCCGATGGCGTCGACCGGTTTCACCTGGCTGGCCTCGTCGAAGACCACGAGGTCGAACTCGAGCGCATCGGGGGGAAGAAAGGTTGCCACCGACAACGGGCTCATCATGAACACGGGCTTGACGGCCTGCACCGCCCGTCCAGCCTCATGCATGAGGCGGCGGATCGGGAACAGACCGCGCCTCTTGTTCCACTCGCGCTGAAGGATGCCGACTTCGCCCTCGCCACCGGCGCGCGGCAGGCTCTCCCAATGCTGCAGCATCAGGCGGGCGCGGGTGTGCTGCTGAAGGTCGATGTCGAGGCGGCGGAAGTTCACGATCTTCTGTTCGTGGCTGATGCGATCGAATTCTTGCAGCGCCGGTCGCGATGCGAATGCGCGCTCGAAGATGCCGTGGAACCAGGTGCGGTCGAAAGTCCGGACCAGTTCGTCGGGGGAGTCGGGCCAGCCTGTCGCACGCTCGGCGATCGTCGGCAGCCCGAGTCCCCTCAGTTCGTCCTGGAGTCGGTTGAAATCCGCAAGCCACCCCAGTTCGTCGAGGCGCGACGCGAAGTCCCGCAGGTGTTGCGGCGCCGCAGCCAGGTCCGATCCCGCCAGTACGAATCCTGCTCCTGCGGACGGGCCCTGGCCGATCGCGGTGCTCAGCCGTGTCGCGATGTCCGCAGTCAGGCGCTCGAACGCCGTCAGGGCAGCAGAGGTTTCCTCGAACTGCGGGCGTAGTGCGACGAGCGAGGGACTGCCGGCCAGGAAGTCGACCAGACCGGCGGGGAGCGCCCCGTCGCCGACTTCCCGGTAGAAGTCCACGACCCACGCGGAGAGGCGACGCAGCACCGCCCAATCGGAAGACACGCCCTGCCATTGTGCGCGGAACAATGCTTGGCCCAGCAGTTCGAAGCGCTCGATCTCCGTCTTCAGGCGCCTGGCTTCCAGTACGGCATCGACTCGCTGCAGCCAGAGGCTGCGGTCGGCCGGAAGCTCGTCGCGGGAGAGGCCGCGAAGACGCGCGCGGGCTCGGCGAAAGCGGCCCGTTAGGCGTCGCCACCAACTGCTCGAGCAGGTGACCAGGGCTTCCCGCACTTCCAGCAGGTCCTGGCCCCACGCTTCGGGAATGAAGACGCCGGCGTGGGCTTCGAGAAGGCCGGCGCGCTTTTCGCCGGCGTCGAGCAGGGCGCGGATGTCGTCACGCCGCGCCTGCCATTCGCCACTGCGAAGGTCCACGGCCGACAGGTCGTGCGGCGCTTCGATGGCCCGGGCAGATGCGCGGCAGAGGGCGCGGACGTCGTCCACGTTTCGCGACGGCGCCAGACCGGTCTGGCTTGAGAGGCTGGTGGATGCGGAGATGGTCCTCTCCGCCGAGGTTGCCGCGTCGAGCATCACCTGGCGAAGGGTTCCGTGTTCCATCGGGCTGAGTAGCTTGATCGTGGAACCCCAGAACGGGTTGTCGACGGGTTTGCCCATCTGCGCGAGCTTCTTCGCGAGGTCTTCCACGGTCGAGCGGCGTTCCCGGTAGTCCGCACCTGTCCACGACTTCATCTCGGCGAAGTCGAAGCGGGTGGCGAGCGGTCCCTCCGCGGCGAGCGCAAGCGTTCGGCCCAGGGCAACGATCGGGCTTACGCCGGTGGCATCCACCGGCTCGTTGACGGCATTACAGTAGCTGTTCAGGCCATTGCGCGTCCGCGTCAGCTGATCGATGTCGTCGTCTGCGGCCTGGACGCTCGGCTTGCCCAGCTCCCATGTGCGACGCAGTTCTTCGAGGACGGCCTTCTTGTTGGCCTTGTGGCTGTGCAGTTCGAGAACCGCATCGCCCAATTGCACCTTGTCGAGGCGTCGCTTCACCACTTCCAGTGCGGCCATCTTCTCTGCAACGAAAAGGACGCGACGTCCTTTCCCCATCGCATCGGCGATGAGGTTGGTGATGGTCTGGGACTTGCCCGTTCCCGGGGGGCCCTCGATGCGCATCGAGCGGCCTGAGGCCACGTCCAGCAGCGCAAGCGTCTGCGTAGAATCTGCGTCGACGACCGCATGGACCTCATCCGCAGTGACCATCTCGTCGAGCAGGGTATCCTCGGAGAACGGCGAAGGATCGGAGCGAAAGCCGGTGCCGAGCAGAGCGTTCAGGACCTCGTGTCCCAGGGCCTTCGACTTGTCGGGCCATTTCTCCAGGTCCAGATCGTGGTACATCAGGAACTTGCCGAACGAGAAGAAGCCGAGACAGATCTCGTCGGGCGCGACTCGCCATCTGTTCTGGCTCGAAACCGCCTTGGACACCTCTTCGAGATAGGCGGCGATGTTCGGCTCGCTGTCCGCAGAGAAGGTCGGCAGCGTGATTCCGAATTCGGCCTTCAGCTTTTCCTTCAGCGAAAGGTTGTCGCCGGCTTCGCTGCCGGTCCACGCCACCTTGAAGCGCTGCTGCACGTCCTTGCGGCGAAGCTCGACGGGGAGGAGGACGAGCGGCGCCTTGCGTGCCTTTTCGGAGGATTCCGCCTCGAACCAGTGCAGGAACCCGACGGCGATATAGAGGACGTTGACGCCCTGTTCCTCGAGGTAAGTCCTTGCCGTCGAATGAATGTTGATCAGACGGGCCGTGAGCGCTTCGTCCTCAAGGCGGGTCTGCAGCTTCGTGTCGAGGTGCCGCGCGGCGGTGCCTCCACCGTTGGCTTCCTGATCTTCGCCGTCACCGAAGATCACTGCCCAGTCTTCCTCAACCTCCAGGGCCGGGGCATCCGTATCGACGCTATCTTCGTTTGCTTCTCCGTCCTCTCCCTTCGTGTCGTCGGGAGCGGCGCCAGCGGCAAGCGCGGCTTCCGCGGACTTGGGGAGGGCCGCGAAAGCCATCTCCTTCATGTCCAAGACCAGGGTTTGGTAGGTTTCGACGGACTTCTCTTCGATGACCTCGATGCTCCGGACGTTGGAACGGAAGCTGATCAGCGGATTGCGCAAGCCGAGGTCGAGGAGGTCGTTGCGGCTGGCTTCGATCTTCTGCTGGACGGTGGGCATGATCTGTCAATTCCCGAAGATCGCAGGCGCAGCACGGCAGCGACCTGTGATGTCCGTTTCTAGGGGGAGAAGTTGATGATCTCAGGCGAACTCCCCATTCGGCCAGATCGTAGGCGGCACAAACCCCCGATTTATCATAGTGCCACCTATCGGACGTTGGCGGTGGCAAGCTCCCGCACCCTATTCGGCCGACGGGGCTGCCGTCTCGTCGAGGATGGTGCGTGGGTCCGGGGATGGGGCCCGCTGTTCCGGCATCGTCATTTTCGCACCACTTTTCTGACTGATTAGACCAGGTACCAGGAGGGGTCAATTGCGGACGCAGCCTTTGTCCTGCCGAACAACTGGAGTAGAAAAGGGCGCTCGATGGAATGGAGTCCGGAGAGATCGCCAAGGGAGACCAAATCTATCCTATCGATCGTATGCGCCACAAACCCCCGATTCGTCATAGTGCCGCCTACCGGACGTTGGCGGCGGCAAGCTCCCGCGCCCGTATACAGTTTAAAACGCTTGTCTGGCTTGATGAAATGCCGGCGGCAAAAGCCGCCTTTACCAGTCGATGACTCGCCCGCGTTGATCGAGAAAGGCGCCGTTGGCCGCCGGCTCCAATGTGCCGATGACCTGCAGGATGCGTGACGCCGCCGTCGCCGCAGTTTGTACCTCAAGACCTGTTTTGGCGAAGCGCGACGACAAGCGGGTGGCGACGGTGCCCGGATGCATAGCGACGCAAATGGCCTCGGGCCGCGTACGGCGCAGTTCAATGGCGGCGGTATGCACCAGCTGGTTTAACGCCGCCTTCGAGGCGCGGTAGCTGTACCAGCCGCCCAGCCTATTGTCGCCGATGCTGCCGACGCGCGCCGATAGAGTGGCGAAAACAGATTTGCCGCTGCGTGGCAGCAGAGGCAAAAAATGTTTCATTAAGAGCGCCGGTCCGATGGCGTTGATGGCGAAGGCGCGGGCGAGCGCGATGGCATCCAGCTGCCGCCAGGTTTTTTCGACGACGCAACCATCGCCTTCGAGAATGCCTGTGGCATCGATGATCAGTCGGACTGCGATACCGCGTTCGGCGGTTGCGCGGGCGGCTGCTTCGATGCTTGCCTCGTCAGTCAGATCGAGCGGGATAGCGCTGTTTCTTGAAAGGGCTGCGACGGCCTGGAAGCGATGGTCGGACTCAATCAAGCTGTGCAGGGCGTTGCCGATGCCGCCGCTGGCGCCGACGATCACCGCCATGCCGCCGTCTGCAATGGCGTGCGCTGAATTCGCCGGATGGGAATCGCTCATGCGACGGGCCTGGTGCTGCGCCTGTTCAGCGCTGTTTGTCCCGGCTGTTGCCGGTTGCTACCGGTTGCTGCGCGCAGCCGCAGGAACACCCCGCAGAAAAATTCCAGGACGGCCAGCCCTGGCGCGGTCGAGCGCAGGTGCGCGGGTAGGGCGAGCGCTGGCAGATGTTGCGGCACTTCGATGAAGGCGTCGGCACCGCGCACGCCTTGATAGGTGCCTATCTCACGGCTGCACAGCGGACAGCTGCCGTCGAAGTAGACCACACAGCGATGGCCCGCCTCGTCGGGTGTGGTGCTCATGCGCTTAGCAGTTGCGGTTAAGAACGGAGGCGGTGGCAATCAGTTCTTCGAGCAGTGCCATCGAGGCCTGACCAGAACAGGTGAACGGATTGAGTACCGCTTTTTCTGCGTATTTCAACAGCAGCGAAGGATTTACGCGGCTGATGTTGACTTGGCCCATGGTCCAGCCGCCGAAGCGACGTTCCGGGATTTCGTCATAACTGAGCAGGCGCACGTTCAGATGCCGCGCGTCGCCGGCGATGGTGTTGTAGAGCTCGCAGACCTCGTCACGTCCGCCTTCGAGCACCTGCAAGAAGAGATCTTCGCCGTAGCACAATATGCCGGTGATGCCGCGCGACGGATTCTTGACGCGCGATTGTTCGAGTATGGAGTCCACCACGCTGGCGTTGATCGGGGCGACGGGGCGGCTGGCGTAGAGCAGGCGGACGAGCATGGCGGCCTCAGTTCTTGAGATTAATGAGAGAGAAAAATTCGCGGCGCAGTGAAGCATTTTTGAGGAAGGAGCCGCGCATCACGCTGTTGATCATTTTTGCTTCGCAGTCCTTGACGCCGCGCCAGTGCATGCAGAAGTGGTCGGCTTCCATCACCACGGCGAGACCGTCGGGGCTCATCTTGTTCATGAGCAGGTCGGCCATTTGCGATATGGCTTCCTCCTGGATTTGCGGACGGCCCATGATCCATTCGGCGAGCCGCGAATATTTCGACAGACCAATCAGATTTGAATGCTCGTTGGGCATGAGGCCGATCCACAGGCGGCCCATGATCGGGCAGAAGTGGTGGCTGCAGGCGCTGCGTACTGTGATCGGGCCGACGATCATGAGTTCGCTCAGATGCTCGGCGTTGGGGAATTCGGTCACCGGCGGCGCGCTGACATAGCGGCCGCGGAACACTTCGGTGAGGTACATCTTGGCGACGCGACGCGCAGTTTGCTGCGTGTTGTGATCGCCGACGGTATCGATGACCAGGCTTTCCAGCACGCCCTTCATTTTGCCTTCGACCTCGTCGAGCAGGGCTTCGAGATCACCCGGCTCGAGAAAGGCGGCTATGTTGTCATTGGCGTGGTAACGCTGGCTCGCTTCGACGATGCGCGTGCGGATTTTCGCCGAGACCGGTTGGCGGGTCGCGGCTGGCGGCTGTTGCGGGGCTTCGCTCATGGTTGTTGGTCGCACACTGTTTAAATAGGGTTGCCATGGATCATGCTGGTTCTGCTGTAAAGGCGTTAATCGGCGTTGGTAGTCTGGCCGCAACGACTGGTTTATTGACCGAGTTGCGGTGACGCCCAATTTGTTGCGGATTTTACTTTGTTTCGGAGAAAATCGGATTTAATGGCGAGACTAATTCTAATTAATCCTTCTGTCAATTAGATCGTAGGCATCACAAACCCCCGATTTGTAATAGTGCCACCTACCGGACGTTGGCGGCGGCAAGCCCCCGCGCCCGTATACGGCCGACGGGGCTGCCGTCTCATCTGGGGTGGTGCGTGGGTCGGGGGACGGGGCCCGCTGTTCCGGCATCGTCATTTTCGCACCACCTTGCCGACTGATTAGACCAAGTACCAGGAGGGGTCAATTGTGGACGCAGCCGTGGTCCTGCCGGACAACTGAAATAGAGAAGGGCACAGGATGGAATGGAGTCCGGAGAGATCGCCTGGGCAGAGGAAATCTAACCTATGGATGGTGGGCGCCACAAACCCCCGATTTGTCAGAGTGCCGCCTACCGGACGTTGACGGCGGCAAGCTCCCGCGCTGGTATCCGGACAAGGTCGCGACGCTTCCGTCCGAGCGTGGCAGTGGGCGGAAGGGGGATCCACGGAACGGCTCTAACCTCTCCGTCCATCGCGTAAGGTGCGGCATTCCAGCCCTGCCCCCGCCCCGCGGGGGTAGGGTGCGCGGTGGCGGGGAAGGGGGCCGTCGCCGCCGAGTGGTCCGTTGATCCGCAATGAGAATCGCACCCCTTCTGACGCTACCGGGCGGCGCGCACCAGCGAAATGACTAGTTGGTAATGGAGCGCACACGCGAGCACCGTCATCGCGTGAAAGACCTCATGGTAGCCAAATACCCCCGGAACCGGGTTGGGACGCCGCGCTGCGTAGGTCACCGCGCCCAATGAATAGACGATGCCGCCACCGACGAGCAGC
>VFKT01000061.1 GCA_009885395.1 Deltaproteobacteria bacterium
CCGCAGCGGAAGTGGTGCTGACCAAGCTGCATGCCGGCGGCAAGTTCGACAAACAATCCTACAAGGTTTCAGGCGGCCTGCATGGCGTCGGGATCTCGGTGGTCAATGCCTTGTCGGAGCGGCTCGAAATCGAGATCTGGCGTGGCGGTCGCGTCTACTTCCAGCGCTACCGACGGGGGACGCCCGAAGACCGGCTCGCCGATATCGGCAGCAGCTCGCAGCGCGGCACGAAGGTCACCTTCAAGCCCGATTCGCTGATCTTCCCCTCGACCGAATACAGTTTCGACATCCTCTCGGCGCGGCTGCGCGAAATGGCTTTCCTGAACGCTGGCCTGCAGATCTTCATCGAGGATAAACGTACCGGTCGCGAACACGATTTCGTCTACCCCGGAGGCATCGCCTCTTTCGTCGAACATCTTGGCGAAGCCAAAGAAGCCCTGCATCCCACGGCGATCTTTCTCTCGGGCGAGCGCGAGGGCGTGGGCATCGAAGTCGCGATGCAATGGAACGGTAGCTACCAGGAACAGGTCTATACCTTCGCCAACAACATCAACACGAGCGAGGGCGGCACTCATCTTACGGGCTTCCGCGCCGCGCTCACCCGCACCGTCAACGCCTACGCCACGGCGAACAAGCTGCTGAAAAAAGAGGGCGAAAGCCTCGATGGCGAGGATTGTCGCGAGGGCATCGTCGCCGTGATCTCGGTCAAGGTGCCCGAGCCACAATTCGAGGGCCAGACCAAGACCAAACTCGGCAACAGCGAGATCAAGGGGCTGGTCGAATCGGTGGTCAACGAGAAGCTCGCCAGCTTCTTTGAAGAGCATCCGGGCGAGGCGAAGATCATCATCGGCAAGGCTCTCGATGCCGCTCGCGTGCGGGACGCCACCCGTCGCGCCAAGGATCTCGCCCGGCGCAAGGGGGCGCTGGATTCGGGTTCGTTGCCGGGCAAGCTGGCCGATTGTCAAGAAAAAGACCCCGCAAAATCCGAAATCTTCCTGGTCGAGGGCGAATCGGCAGGCGGCTCGGCAAAGCAGGGTCGGGAGCGGAAGTTCCAGGCCATCCTGCCGCTGAAGGGAAAGATCCTCAACGTCGAGAAGGCACGCTTCGACAAGATGCTGGCCTCCGAGGAGATCAAGATCCTGATCCAGGCGCTCGGCATGGGGATCGGCAAAGAGAAAGAGGAACGCAACCTCGCCAAGCTGCGCTACCATCGGATCATCATCATGACGGATGCCGATGTCGATGGCAGCCATATCAGAACTTTAATCATGACGTTCTTTTTCCGGCAATATCCGGAGCTGATCGAAAACGGCCATATCTTCATCGCCCAGGCACCGCTCTACAAGGTGCGTCGCGGCAAACAGGAGCAGTACCTCAAAGACGATGCCGCCCTTGAAGCCCATCTGGTCGAGATCGGCAGCGAGCAATGCGAGTTGGCCGGTGCCGGTACCGATCTTATCCTCTCGGGTCCGGCTCTGGCCACTGTGCTGCGACGCTGGGCGCAGATCGAGCGGGTTCTGGACATCATCGAGCGAGGCCGGCGCGATCGCAAAATCGCCTTTGAAGCGGCCAGCCTTTTGGGGTTCGGTCCCGAATCCTTTTCGTCCCGCGAGGTGATCGCTGAACTGGCGACACGGCTGACAGAGCGGCTGCTTGTGGCCGGAACCTCAAGCGACGCCCGGGTGGACGTGCCGGCTGGTATCGCCGACGAGTTGCCGTTGATCCGGGTTTCCACCGGGACCGGAGCCCGACCGGTGGTGACCGAATTCTCCTTTGAATTCTGTTCGTCGCCCGAGTTTGTTCAATTGCAGCATCTGCTTGGCCAACTCCGGGTGGTTGGCGAAGCGCCCTTCCGCGTCTCGCTGGGTGAGCGGCAGAATGAACAATCCACTCTCGCGGCGTCGATCGCAGACATCATGGCTTACTCGAAGAAGGGTCTGGAGATTCAGCGCTACAAGGGCCTTGGCGAAATGAACCCGTCCCAGCTTTGGGAGACGACCATGGACCCCGAGATCCGCACGCTGCTGGCCGTTCGGGTGCACGATATGCCGGAAGCCGACGATACCTTCTCGCTGCTCATGGGCGAGTCGGTCGAGCGTAGACGCCAGTTCATCGAAGAGAACGCCCTCCGGGTGCGCAACCTGGACATCTAGGACCACAACGCCCATGCCCGTACCGATACCCGTCAACATCGAAGACGAAATGCGTCAGTCCTACATGGACTACGCCATGAGCGTCATCATCGGTCGAGCGCTGCCGCACGCTCGCGACGGCCTCAAGCCGGTGCATCGCCGGGTGCTCTACGCGATGAGCGAGCTTGGGCTCGATTGGAACCGGGCATACAAGAAATCAGCCCGCGTCGTCGGTGACGTCATTGGCAAATACCATCCGCATGGGGATTCGGCGGTCTATGATACCATCGTGCGCCTGGCTCAGGATTTTTCGATGCGCTACCCGCTCGTCGATGGCCAGGGAAATTTTGGTTCGGTCGATGGCGATTCCCCGGCCGCCATGCGTTATACCGAAATCCGGCTGTCACGGATTGCCGGCGAGATGCTGGCCGACATCGACCGCGATACGGTCGATTTTCAGCCCAATTACGATGGCTCCGAGAGCGAGCCGAAGCTCTTGCCCACCCGCCTGCCGAACCTGCTCCTCAATGGCTCGACCGGCATCGCGGTTGGTATGTCGACCAATATTCCGCCGCATAATCTCGGCGAGTTGGTCGATGCCTGTATTGCGCTGATCGAAAACCCGGGCTTTGTCGCCGAAGACCTGCTCCCCTATGTGTCCGGGCCCGATTTTCCGACGGGCGGGTTCATTTGCGGCCGGTCTGCAATCCGCGAGGCCTATCTGCGCGGCCGCGGCGTCATCAAGGTGCGGGCCAGGGCGAAAGTCGAGGAGTACGGCAACCGGCAGCGGATCATCGTCGAAGAGCTGCCTTACCAGGTGAACAAGGCCCGCCTGATCGAGCGCATGGCCGAGCTTGTCAATGACAAGAAAATTGAGGGCATCTCGGATCTGCGCGACGAATCCGACCGCAGCGGGATGCGGATCGTCATCGAGCTGAAGCGCGACGCCGACGGCGAAGTTGTTCTGAATCAGCTCTACCGTCAGACCCAGCTGCAGGATTCTTTCGGGATCATTCTTCTCGCCATCGTCGATGGACGTCCGCAGGTGCTCGACCTGGCCAGTGCGCTGCGCGAGTTTCTTGAGCATCGACGCGAAGTCGTCAACCGCCGGACGATTTTCGACCTGCGGAAAGCCGAAGAGCGGCTTCATATCCTCGAAGGCCTGAAGATTGCGCTCGATAATCTGGATGCGGTGCTGGCGCTGATCCGTGCCTCGGGCGGGCCGGCCGAGGCGCGCCAGGGGTTGGTTGCAAATTTCGCGCTCTCGGAGACTCAGGCGCAGGCGATCCTCGATATGCGCCTGCAACGCTTGACCAATCTCGAGCGTGAAAAAATTCTCGAGGAACATCGGGAAACCGAGGCTGTGATCGCCGGCCTGCGAAAAATTCTCGGTGATCCTGCTGAAATCGATGCGATCATTCGCAGCGAACTGGGCGAACTGAAGCAGCGCTACGGCGATCCGCGGCGCACCGAGATTCTCGACGCCGAGGACGATATTCCGGACGAGGCGCTGATCCGCCGCGAGGATGTCGTGGTCACGGTCTCGCACGCGGGTTATGTCAAGCGCATTCCGGTGGTGGAGTACCGCGCCCAGGGGCGGGCCGGTCGCGGGGTGATCGGGACCAAATCGCGGGAAGAGGATTTCGTCGAGCAGCTCTTCACCGCCTCTACGCATGACGAGCTTCTTTTCTTCACCTCGACGGGCCGCATCCACCGCCGCCGGGTTTTCGAGATCGCCGAAGGCAGTCGGCAAGCGCGCGGCAAGGCCATCGTCAATCTTCTGCAACTTGGCGCCGACGAGAAGGTTTCGGCGTTTCTCCCGATCTCAAACTTCGAGCAAGGCGCTGCCGTGCTGCTCGCCACCCAGCGCGGTGAAGTGAAGAAGACGGATTTGATGGCTTACTCAAGCCGACGGGCCGCATCGTCGGGCATCATCGCCATCGGGTTGGAAGAAGGCGATGCCTTGATCGGCGCCCGCCTGGTCCGGCCCGGCGACGAAGTGGTGCTCTCGACTTCGGCCGGGCAGGCGATCCGCTTCCGGGAGGCCGATGTGCGCTCGACCGGGCGCGGTGCCGGCGGCGTGCGGGGCATTCTCTTGCGCGAGGGCGACCAGGTCGTCGCTCTTGAGGTGGTCGAGCCGGGTTTGAGTCTGCTCGCCGTCTCGGAGACCGGCCTTGGCAAGCAGAGCTTGATCGAGGATTACCGCCTCCAAAGTCGTGGCGGCTCGGGCATCATCACGATGCGCTTGCCGGCGGGCTCGGCCGTGGTCGGCGTGGTGGGTGTGCATGAAGGCGACGAAGTGATCCTGGTCACGGATCGCGGTCAGGTGATCCGGATTCGGGTGGATGAGATCCGGGTCGCGGGTCGCGCAACGCAGGGCGTGCGGCTGCAGAAACTCGACGAGGGCGAGCGGGTCGCGAGCGTGGCCCGGGTTGTCGACAGCGACAGCAATAATGAGAGCGAGAGCGAAGACGACGGCGAGCCCGGCAAGGGACCGGCTCCTTCAGTGCCGCCGGTTTCGTCGTCCGAGAGCGAGCCCGGCAATGGATCGGGTCTCTTGCCGCCGCCAGCGTCGTCCGAGAGCGAGCCCTGAGCGAGGGCTTCTGACGGGCACGAGCTTTGCCAAGCCGGGCCCATCCGAGCTTCGGTCAGGAACGAAGTTCCGTCCTCTCCCACATCCGCATCGGGACGTCGAAGAACTCTGTCGCGATGGCCTGCATCTCGGCGGTGCTCTGCCCGCGGGCGATCCGCTTCCAGAATTCGTGGCCAAACTCGAGCCAGCGGCTACCCCAATGCGTCACGAACCGGGCCCGCTTGAGGGCGGCCTCCGGGGGGAAAAGCTGGTTGGCCGTGTCGAGGAAGATGCCGAAGGCCTTGGGGTATTCCCGAGCCTCCTCAAGGGGACCAAGCGGCGCCATCTGACCTTCGCGTCCAACCGGCGGCGGCCAGCCGAGGGCTTCGCCGATCTGCCAGAGCAGCCAAGGCCGTGCCGTGGTGGCGCGGCCGATCATGACGCCATCGCAGCCGGTGCGGCGCAGCATGGCGAGCGCATCTTCGCAGGTTTGAATATCGCCGTTGCCAATCACGGGAATAGAAACGGCGTCGCGGACCAGCCCAAGATAATCCCAACGGGCACGGCCCCGCCGGCCTTCGGAAGCGATCCGGGGATGGAGCGTGATCCAGGCCGCACCGGCCGCCTCGAGCATTTGGCTGAACGAGACGAGGTAGGCGGGGTCGTCATCGAGACCCGTCCGCAGCTTGACCGAGACCGGCCAGGGTGAATGGCGCACAGTCGCGCGTACAACCTCCTCGGCGTATTTTGCATCGCCCATCAGGGCAACGCCCCAATTATGCTTGAGCGCCTTCGTGACGGGGCAGCCCATATTGATGTCGATGGCTGCCGGCGCCATGCCACGCAGGCGCTGCAGCGAGCCGGCGATGAAGCGTTCCTCGTTGGCAATGAGCTGCGGGACGAGGCCGCGCTCGAGAGGGTGGTGCATGGTTTCCGGGCTGGCGCCCAGCAATTCGGTCGGGAGGCGACGGGATGAGAGCATTTCGGTGAAGACCAGGCTCGAGGCAGAGCGCGGCAGATAGCTTGAGACGGCTCGGCGCAGTGCGGCGTGCGACAAGCCTACCATTGGCGCCAGGAAGACCGGGAAATCGATGTGCAGCCCTCGGCCGGCGAGGCGTTGCCAACGCTCGGTTGGAAAGCCTGTCGCGGCCGAGCCCTGGGTAGCGAGGGAAGGAGGCGCGGTTGGACTCTCGAGCGGATCAGCGCTTGCGGGATTCGCCCTGACGCATTTTCTTGACACGATCACTCAGAGAACCCTCGATCCGACCCGTGCGAAGGCTGTACACGTCGTTCTGCAGAAACGAGCGATGGGGATCGACTTCGGAGCGGGTGGCGCGGGATTCGAGCAGCAGCCTGCTCGGATCCGCGCTCATGCCCACGGAGCCGGGGCGGGGCGGGGCGCGAAAAGACATACCCCGGTGCGGATCGAGATCGCCGCCCGACTTGCCACCGCCGGCAGCAGCGGCAAGTCCCGGCAGCAGGAGGAGAAAGGCCGCCAGCAGGGCCCGGAATCTGCAAGCCCGGCTGCCAGAGATCGATTGCTCCATAAAGGGATTGTCGGCCTGCCGGCCCCATTGGGCAAGGCCCGGATGGAGATCGAACCGGAACCGTCACGCCAGGCTCGGCAAGATCGGCTGGATCGTTGCCGGCCGGGTGTGGCTGTGCGAGGGACAGCCGCGGCCGTGCAACGCGGCCACCATCCTTATCCGAGGAGGCATTGCCGTGCGCGTGATCGCGGTTCCGGTCCTGTCCGATAATTATAGCTGGTTGATCATCGACGAAAGCGATGGCGTCGGCGCAATCGTTGATTGCGCCGAGGTCGAGCCGGTGCTGGCTGCCGTCGAGCGCGAAGGCATCCGCCTGGTTGCCGTCCTCTCGACACACCACCATTACGACCACGTCGGTGGCAATGAGGCGCTTGCCCAGAAGATGCCGCTCCGGATCTATGGCAACGCCGATGACGCCGGCCGCATTCCAGGCCTGACCGATGGCGTGCGCGAAGGCGAGTCGATCGAAGTGGGCAAACTCCGGGCCGAGGTGCTTTTCATTCCGGCGCATACCAGCGGACATATCGCCTATTATTTTCCCCGGGAGCAGGCGATTTTTACTGGTGACACACTTTTTGCCGCCGGCTGCGGCCGGCTCTTCGAGGGCGATCCGCCCCAGATGCTCAACTCGCTGCGGAAGATTGCCGAATTGCCTGCCGAAACCCGGGTCTACTGCGGCCACGAATACACGGTGCGCAATCTGGAGTTCGCGCAGAGCCTTGAGCCGGACAACAAGGCGATCGATGATAAACTGGCCTGGGCGCGGGCCCGGCGGCGCGATGGCAAGCCGACGCTGCCGACGACGCTTGCTTCCGAGCGCGAGACCAACCCCTTCCTTCGTTCCGACGTCGACGAGCTTCGGGCGAGTGTGCGTCATTTGTGTCCTGACGCGGTGCTACATGAGACAGCCGAGATTTTTGCGGCAACCCGTCGACTCAAGGATTCATTCTAGCGCGAACGAAGCGCGACAGCAAGGCAAAAAAGAATGATTGAAAGACGGGATCAGGAGGGGATTCGTACTCTGACGCTGGTGCGTCCCGAGAAGCGCAATGCTCTCGATCTGGCCGGGCTCGGGAAGCTGGCGGCAGAGATTGCTGCGGCGGGCACCGACCCCGGAGTTCGGGTGCTGGTGCTCACCGGCACGGGGACGGTCTTCTGTTCCGGACTGGATCTGGGTTCTATGGGCGAGACACCACGCGAGCCGATGCTTGAGCGGGTTTTGATCGACGACGTGCTGACCCCGCTGGCCAACCTGCCCATTCCGAGCATCGCGGCGATGAACGGTCACGCCTATGCGGGCGGGCTCGAACTCGCTTTGCATTGCGATATCCGGATCGCGGTCGCCTCGGCCCGCATGGCGATGCCGGTCGCGCGTCTTGGGATCGTCGTGCCCTACCCCTTGCTGCAAAAGCTGGTCGAAGTGGTGGGCAGCGCGGTGACGGCCGAGCTGCTGTTCTCGGGCGCCGCGATCGAGTCCGAGCGGGCTCTCGTCGTTGGGCTCGTCAATCACGTGGTACGGGCCGAGCGCCTCTGGTCCGAGACCGAAGAGATGGCGACGGCCATCGCGGCCAATGCACCCTTGGCGATTCGCGCCATGAAGCTTGCCCTGATTGCGAGTCGGAGCGTTCGTGAGCGCACGCCGAGTGCGGCCGTCAAGAAAGCGTTCGATACGGCGCGTGGCAGCGCTGACGCCGAAGAAGGGCTGCGGGCGGTTGCCGAGAAGCGGGCGCCGCGATTCAGCGGGCGCTGAGCAGACGCTCCAATTCGTCGGGGGAACGTACCGCCGGCGAGCAACTGAAGTTGCTGCAGACCCAGGCGGCGGCCTCGCCGGTGGCGTCGACGCCCCGGCCACGCAGGCCGGCGGGCAGGAGACTGTCGTCGCCGGGATGAGCGACCACCGAGAGACCCGGTCGAAAAACCGATCTTGCTTGCCTAAGCAATGCTGAGCCGAGCTTCGAGTCGATATCTCCAGTCACCAAGACCGTGCTGCGGCCGAAGATCGAATCCTCAAGCCCCGTGACGAGGCCGGCCGTGCCGAGCGGTTGTTTCGCGAGAGCCGCGGCAAAGAGGGTGAGGGTTCGCTGGGCGGCCCGGCCGAAGCGCGCCTCGCCTTTCAGATCGTGCAATCGGAGAAAAAGTTCGACCGCAACGGCGTTGCCCGAGGGCAGTGAACCGTCAAAGGGGCTGCGCGGCCGATCGATCAACGGTTCGTGGTCCCGCGCGGTCAAGAAGAAACCGCCGTTCTCAGGGTCTTCGAATTGCTCAAGCAGGAACTCGGCGAGTTCGAGCGCCCTTTCGAGACTGGCTTGCCGGCCGGCGTTCTCGAAGAGATCGAGGTGGGCAACGGCAACCTGCGCGTGGTCGTCGAGGATACCGTCGTAGCGGGCCCGCCCGTCTTTCCAGGTGCGATGCAGGGCGGCACCATCGCCGCGGCGGAGGTGGCGATCGATAAAGGCCAGCGCGGCAGCACCGGCGTCGATCCAATCTTTCCGACCGAGGCCTGAGCCGGCGCGGATCAGGGCGCGCGCCACCAGACCATTCCAACTGGCGAGGATCTTCTCATCGCGGCCGGGCTGGGGCCGCTGCTGGCGCACGGCAAGCAGACGGGCTCGTCCGGTTTCGATCTGTCGTGCGGCCTCTTCGGTTGAAACGCGGAAGAGTTTGGCCAGATCGGCGAGTTCGAGTTGGACGTGCAAAATGCTGCGTCGCACCGTCGAGCCGGGTTCGGCGAAGTTGCCCGCCTGGTCAACTTGAAACCATCGGGTGACAAGCGGCGCGAGTGCATCGCCGAGGACCTGATTCATTTCGCTGAGGGTCCAGACGTAGGTCAGACCCTCTTCGCCGTCTGTGTCGGCGTCCTGAGTAGAAAAGAAACCGCCTTCGGTGTGGCGCATCTCGCGCAGCAGGTAATCAGCGATGCATTCGGCCACCCGGCGGAACTCGGGCTCATTCGTCAGGCGATGCGCGTCGGCATAGAGCTCGAGAAGCTGGGCGTTATCGTAAAGCATCTTTTCGAAATGCGGCACCAGCCAATGTTCGTCCACCGAATAGCGATGAAAACCGCCACCGACGTGGTCGCGGATGCCGCCGCGCGCCATTTTACGCAACGTCAGCACCACCGGATCGAGCAGATCGGCACGGCCCGTGCGCCAGGCCTGGCGAAGCAGGAAGTTCAGCGCCGTGGCGTTGGGAAATTTTGGCGCCCGACCAAAGCCGCCTTCGTCGCCATCGATCGCTCCGCGCAAGGTCTCGGCCGCGGTGGACAGGGTGGCGGCGGTGAGGGCGGAGGCGTCGGGGGCAAAGTTGGAGAAGCGCTCGAGCCCGGCGCGGACGCTGGCCGCAGAACGGTCAATTTCGCTTTTTTTATCGGCCCAGGCGCTTGCGATGGCTTCCAGGATGCGCGGAAAGCCCGGCCGGCCCCAGCGGTCTTCGGGGGGAAAGTAGGTGCCGCCGAAGAAGGGCTCGCCTTCGGGGGTGAGCACCACCGTCAACGGCCAACCGCCGCTGCCGGTCATCAACTGCACCGCATTCATATAGACCGTGTCGAGATCCGGACGCTCCTCACGGTCGACCTTCACACAAACGAAAAGTTCGTTCATGCGTGCGGCGATGGTGGCGTCCTCGAAGGATTCGCGCTCCATCACATGACACCAATGGCAGGCGGAGTAGCCGATCGAGAGCAGGATCGGGCGCTGCTCGGTGCGGGCCCGTTCCAGAGCTTCGGGCCCCCAGGGGTACCAATCGACGGGGTTCTGGGCGTGCTGCCGAAGGTAGGGACTATCCTCGGCGATCAGGCGGTTGGGCGCGGCAGGCATTCCGAGAGTCTAGCAGGCACGAACGCGGCGGCGGCGGTGCCGCGTGAGGATCGAGGGGACCCGGCTGAGCGATCCGGGACTTCCCCGTGGGAAGCATTTCCTCGGCGGTGCCGCGTGAGGATCGAGGGGACCCGGGCCCATCGGCCGGTCGGGTCCCGGCGACGCGGTTCTAGATTCTCCCCTCAAGAACCCCGTTCAGCACAAGGCCGTTGAAGACGAGGTCCCAGCGGCCGTCGACCGCGTAGCCCGAGAGATCCTCGGCGGTCCAGCCGAAGGAAAAAGAGGGATCCTCCCAGAGTTCGACCGGCTGTCCCTCGACGAAATAGACCCGGGTATCTGTGTTGGCCTGCGTTTGTGTGTGGGTTTGGCGAAGCATCCTTGTTCTCCTCCCCGAATTCTCAGGCAAATGCGGCGCGAGCGTAGGGCGCCTGGGCGCAGAGCCGAACCCGCCCCGTTTGCAGCAGATGCAGCACGGTGGCGACGAGTTCGGCCTCATTTTCGGCAAACTCCGCAACCGTCGCAACCAGACTCTCCAGCGTAACTTTGGGTGCCATCGGCATTGCACTCCTTGAGAACACTACAGAGCAACTGCGATGCCATTCGAGATGGCGGCCAGCTGCGGGAGGGGCCGGGCTAAACATCTGAAAATACAAGGGATTCAGAATCGCTCCCGAGGTCTGGGCTGCTGCTAGGCGGCGGAGCGGTACGAAATTGGCACTTTGTGCCGTGCGAGAGTGTTCCGGTGACGCTTCGATGACACGCGGTCGCAACGCGTCAGAGGCTCAACCGGCGGCGCGCGCGGGCGATCGCCCGGCGCGCGCCGCCGCTGCGCTCAGCTCAGTTCCTTGCTCGAGTAGCCAAGGATGCGGCGGGCAACGATCAGCATATTGATCTGCTGCGTCCCCTCGAAAATATCGTTGATCTTCGCATCCCGCATCCACTTCTCGAGCAGGAGTTGGCGTGAATACCCGATCGGGCCCAGAATCTCGACGCATTTCTGGGTCACCCGGGTGACGGCGAGGCCGGCCTTGGCTTTCGCCATGGAGGCCTCGAGGTTATTGCGTTGGCCGCGGTCCATCATCCAGCCGGCTCGCCAGGTGAGCAGACGAGCGGCCTGAAGGTCCGCTTCGGCGTCGAGGAAGTCGCGCTCGATGGCGCTGAGATGGGCATCGCACCGATCGTAGCGAATCTCGACACCGCGCTGGGCCAATTCCTGACGGGCCAGATCGAGGGCGGCCTGACCAATGCCGAGGGCGCTCGCCGCGACCAGGGGACGCGTGGCATCGAAGGTGGCCATCGCCGCCTTGAAACCTTCGGTGCTTTGATGGACCTCGGCCACACCAAGCAGATTATCTGCTGGAATGCGGCAGTCTTCGAGCACGATCATGGCGGTATCGGAGGCTCGGATACCGAGCTTGTCCTCAACCTTGATCACCTTGATCCCAGGCGTGCCGCTTTCGACGACGAAAGATTTGATCCCGCGGCGTCCGGCCGTGCGGTCGACGGTTGCCCAGACGACGACGAAACCGCCCGAGCGCAAGGCACGATCGCCCGAGGTGCAGTAGATCTTGGTGCCGTTGAGGACCCAATCGTCGCCGTCGCGAACCGCTGTGGTCTGGATCGCGGCGGAATCCGAGCCACAATGGGTTTCGGTGATCGCCATCGCGCCCCATTTGGGCTGGCCTTCGGCGAAGCGGCCGAGGAAGCGCGTCTTTTGCGCCGCGGTACCGGCGGCCATGACGGCAGCTCCACCGAGGCCGGCGTTCGGGATGCTGAGGTAGAGCCCGGCGTCTCCCCAAGAAAGTTCCTCGATGGTGACGCAGGCGCCGAGGTTGCCTTCGCGCGGACCGGAAGATTTGCCTTCATTGGGCGCATCATCGCTGGAGCCAAAGGCTCGGCCTCCGCTGATGGACCACATCAGGTTTTGGAACTCGTGCGGCTCTTCGTGTTCCTTCTCATCAAACTCGCGCGCGATCGGGCGCATGGCCTGCTCGGCAAGCGAGCGGATGGCATTCTTCATTTCCGCGATTCGCGGTGAGAGATCGAAACTGATCATTGGTATTTTCTCCGTTACCCGTTCAGACGGTTGCGAGGCCTTCGAAAGTTGAGAAGCCGCGAGCATTGCGCAGCCAGAGTTCGACAGGATAGTCGCGGATGTAGCCGTGTCCTCCGAGAACCTGCAGGGCGTTGTCGGCAACCCGCAATGTGCTTGATGCAGCGTAGCGGCTGGCGCGGGCCGATTCGGTGGTGGCGGGCAGGCCCGTATCCAGCCGCCAGGCGGCTTCCCAGGTTAAAAGACGAATTGCATCGACCTCGATCGCCATATCGGCCAGCATGAAAGCGACCGCCTGCTTCTGCGCGATGGGCACGCCGAAGGCTTTTCGTTCCTTGGCGTAATCGCGGGCAAACTCGAAGCAGCCGCGAGCAAGGCCGCAAGCCATGGCGGCGTTCGCCACCCGACCGTGGTCGAGCCAGCGCGGCAGATCGAGATCGGGCAGCCTATTGCTCTCGGGGATGGAGACGCCCTTCAGACTGAGCGGATGGGTCGCAAGTGCCTTGATGCCCATATTCTTTTCGCGCTCGCCGATCACCAATCCGGCACGGTCGCGCTCCACGATGAAGGCTGCCGAACCCTCTGGAGTGGCTGCGAGGACCACGAAGGCCGAGGCTTCGGCAGCCAGCGGTACGAGGCATTTCTCGCCATCGAGGATCCAGTTGTTGCCGTCGCGGCGGGCCGTCGTGGCAAAGGAACTGGTATCGAAATCGAAACGGGGTTCGACCACAGCCGCGCTGGCGCTATATGGCCCGGCGCCGAAGGCGGGCAGGAAGCGGGCGCGTTGTTCTTCGCTGCCGCCATCGATCAGCGCGTAGGCAAACAGACGCGGTGCCAGCAGATAAAGCGAAATCGATAGATCACCGAAGGCCAGTTCTTCGGCGACGATCGCGCCGGTGACGGCCGAGCGGATCTCGCCGAAACCGCCGTGGGCCTCGGCAAGCGGTGAATGGATCAGGCCGAGTTCAAAGGCTTGCGTCTGTAACGAGGCCGGAATGGTGCCGGTTTCATCGCATTCGCGTGCAATGGGCCGCACCTTCTCGCTGGCGAAGCTTACGATGGTATCGCGAATGAGCTTCTGCTCATCCGTCAGCTCGAGATCAAACATTGAAAAACCTCCTAGGAACGACCGCGGCTGCTGACGCGGGCGGGCTTATCGAGCCAGGCGAGCATCTGCTCGACCTGGGTGGCGACCGTACGGCGGATGTCGACGGTTTTCGGATCCTGGTAATACTGGAGCTCGGCACCAAGGATGCCGGCGACGAAGGCTTCGGCAGCCAGATCTGGGTCGATGGCGGCGCGGAAGATGCGGCGACTTTGGCCCCGGCGGATCATATGCGCCTGAAAGGCCCGAAAGCGGTGCATCATGGTTTTGAACTCGGCCGAGAGTTCGGGGTCAGTGCCGAGCGTCTCGACCATGAGCGTCAGAATGAAGCGGCGATGGTTGTCCGTGCGGGCGATTTCGGCACACATACGCGCGATTTCGCCCAGCGCTTCACGTGGGTCGTCAAGTTTCTCGACCCGTGCCAGGACGGCGGCCTCGAAGGCGGCGATACGATCCTTGATGGACGCATAAAGGAGCTGGTGCTTGTCGCGAAAGTGGTAGTAGATGGCACCTTTGGTCACGCCGGCGGCGCGCGCAATGCGATCGATTGAGGTCCCGGCGTAGCCATGGCTGGAAAAGCAGTCGATCGCGCAGAGCAGCAGGCCGTTGCGGCCGGGCTCGTTGCGGCGGACGGCGGAGGCCGGGATGGCTGCCGGGGACATACCGGACGTTTAGTATGCGAGATCGCTTTCGCAAGTCCGCCGGGATGGGCTCATGGCCTGCCGGTCGGGTGTTTGTGAAGCGATAGAAATACGGGCCGCCGCTCGGCGCCACGGGCTCGACGGCACATCGCGACATTTATCTTATGCCGCGCGGCCTTGGCTCCCGGGCCGGGGTGAAACTCAAGGCGAGGGCCGAGTCCTCCGATAACTGGTCAAGATGGACATGCTCACGCAACAGACGAGCCTTGAAGCCAACGACGCTGCGGCCAACACCCGGAGGTCTCGTCATCGCCGATTGCGCAGCCCACGGCGACTGGAACCGGATGGGTTCGGTGGCGACATCGGATGCTTTCGCGACGAGTTGATGCAGCGCGTGATCGGCCAGGAAGCGGCATTGGATTCGGTCCTTCAGGCCTACCAGATTTTTCAATCGGGCTTGGCAAGTACCGAGAGGCCGCTCGGTTCGTTCTTGTTCCTCGGGCCAACCGGAACGGGCAAGACCAATCTGGTCGAAGCGTTCGCGGAATCCTGTTTCGGCGATCGCCGGGCGATGCTGAAGATCGATTGTGCCGAGTTCAGCCACAGCCATGAAATTGCGCGGTTGATCGGCTCGCCCCCCGGCTATCTTGGTCACCAGGAAACCAGCCCCTATTTTTCACCAGCCAATCTGGCGCGTCACCAGACCGCAGAAGCACCCTTCACTTTGATTCTTTTTGACGAGATCGAAAAAGCGAACGATGCCCTCTGGCAGCTTCTGCTGGGCATTCTGGACAAGGCACGCTTGACGCTCGGTACCAACAAGGAAGTCGATCTTTCGAACTGCTTCATCTTCATGACCAGCAATATTGGCAGTCGCTCGATCAGCGATATTCTGACGCCGGGGCTGGGCTTCGTTGGTGCGGCGGCGGAGCCGGCCGAGCGGGTGCAGCGCCGGATCGAGGATGCCGTGCTGTGGAGCGCCAAGCGCACTTTCTCACCGGAGTTCCTGAATCGGATCGACCATAAGGTGGTCTTCCATCGACTGACCTCGCCCGAGTTGCGGCGGATACTGGATCTGGAGCTGCGGAAAATCGAGCGTCGGCTCGAGCGACGCGGTGATCCGCTCGAGTTCGACTACGCACCGGCCCTAATGGAAAAACTGCTTGAGATCGGTACCGATCCCGAAAACGGGGCGCGCCCACTCAAGCGCGTGCTTGAGCAGAAGCTGGTGTTGCCGCTGGCCCGACTTTACGCCTCGGGACAATTGGTTGGTGGCGAATTGGTAAGGCTCGATTGGTCGCACGAAAGCGAAGCCGTGGAGTTTACCCAGCTTCCCGAGCGCGGCTTTGTCGCCATGGCCGGCTGAGAGAGCGGCGCTGCCAGGAGCGTCGTGCGCGAAGCCGCGAGCGGCGGCGAAATCGGCTGCGACTCAGCGCAGACGAGCGGCCGCGACTCAGCGCACGCGGCCGGCCGCGACCAGACGTGCCCGGGCACGCGCGAGAGCTTGCCGTGCCGCCTCGTGCTCGGGGGTGTCGGCCAACGCGGCGGCGAGAGCGGAGGTCGCGTTCTTCTCGGCGTTGCGGGCCCGATCGACGTTGATCTCGTCGGCCGGTTCAGCAGAATCTGCCAGAATCGTCACCACATCGCGCACCACGTCGGCAACCCCACCGCTTACGGCCAGGAAATGGTCACGGCCATTCTGGCGGTAGCGCAGTTCACCTGGATCGAGCACCGTCAGAAACGTGGTGTGCTCCGGCAGGATCCCGATCTGGCCGAGGATCCCCGGCGCGTAGACCTCTTCGACTTCGCAGTCGAGAACCTGGCGATTGGTGGTGACGATTTGGAGTTGCATGGCCTGGGCTTCAGACTTCCTCGGCGAGTTTGCGCGCCTTGGCGATCACATCCTCGATCGTTCCAACCATATAGAACGCCTGTTCAGGAATGGCGTCGTGCTTGCCGGCGACAATTTCCTTGAAACCCTGGATGGTATCAGCCAGCTTGACGTAGACACCCTTGTAGCCGGTGAAGGCTTCGGCGACGTGGAAGGGCTGCGAGAGGAAGCGCTGGATCTTGCGGGCGCGCGAGACGGTTTGGCGATCTTCTTCCGAGAGCTCGTCCATGCCAAGGATGGCGATGATGTCCTGCAGATCCTTGTAGCGCTGCAGCAACTCCTGAACGTCGCGGGCGACGGCATAATGTTCCTGGCCGATGACGTTGGGATCGAGGATCCGCGAGGTCGAGTCGAGCGGATCCACGGCCGGGTAGATGCCGAGCTCGGCGATCTGCCGCGACAGAACCGTGGTCGCGTCAAGGTGAGCAAAAGTGGTGGCGGGTGCGGGATCGGTCAAATCGTCTGCCGGGACGTAAATCGCCTGCACGGACGTGATCGAACCGCGGCGGGTGGTGGTGATGCGTTCCTGCAGTTCGCCCAAATCGGTGGCGAGCGTGGGCTGGTAGCCGACGGCGCTGGGCATACGGCCGAGAAGAGCCGAGACTTCGGAATTGGCCTGGGTGAAACGGAAGATGTTGTCGATGAAAAGCAGCACATCGGTGCCTTCGCTGTCGCGGAAATACTCGGCGACGGTGAGCGCCGTCAGTGCAACGCGGGCGCGCGCGCCCGGGGGCTCGTTCATCTGGCCGTAGACCAGCGCGGTTTTGTCGATGACGCCCGATTCCTTCATCTCCATCCAGAGATCGTTGCCTTCTCGGGTTCTTTCGCCGACCCCGCCAAAAACCGAGTACCCGCCGTGCTGCTTGGCGACGTTGTTGATCAGCTCCATGATCAGCACCGTCTTGCCGACGCCGGCGCCACCGAAGAGGCCGATTTTTCCGCCGCGTGAATAGGGCGCGAGCAGATCGACGACCTTGATGCCGGTCTCGAACGACTGAACTTCGGTCGCTTGATCGACGAATGCGGGAGTCGGTTGGTGGATCGCCCGGCGCTCGTCGGCCTCGACCGGACCCAATTCATCGACGGGATCGCCGATCACGTTCAGGATCCGCCCTAGCGTTTTGGGCCCGACGGGCACGGAAATGCCGGCTCCGGTGTCGCGCACCGGCATCCCCCGGACCAGGCCTTCGGTTGCGTCCATCGCGATACAGCGCACCGTGCGCTCGCCGAGATGTTGCGCGACCTCGACCACCAGGTTCCACTCTTCAGCTCCAATTGTTGGATTGCTGATGCGGAGGGCGTTGAAGATCTGGGGCAGCTTTCCGGTCTCGAACTCGACGTCGAGGACTGGACCGACGACCTGTGTAATGCGACCGATGTTGTCGTTCGACATGAATCTTTCCTGGGGCTCTTAGCCGTTGAGGGCTTCTGCACCGCTGATGATCTCCATCAGCTCTGTGGTGATGGCCGCCTGACGGGCGCGGTTCATCTGAAGCGTGAGACGATCGATCATCTCCGATGCATTGCGGGTGGCCGAGTCCATCGCCGTCATGCGGGCTGCGAGCTCGCTGGCGGCGGCTTCGAGCAGGGCATGAAGAATATGGACCTCGAGCAGGCGCGGCAGGAGATAGCCGACGATCGTCGCCGGGTTGGGTTCGAAGAGATAATCTGTTTCGACTTGTGACGTCAGATCAGATGCCGCCGGGCGGCTGAAGGGCAGGAGTCGCTCAACCGTCGGAACCTGCGAAAGTGTCGAGCGAAACGAGGAGTAGACGATATCAATGGTGCCGACCTCCCCAGAAATGAAGAGCTGCTCCATGCGGTGGGCCAGCTCGCGAGCAACCGCCGGGGCGTTCAAGCTGGCCGGCATGGGCCGGGTATCGATCTCGTCGAGTCCGGCACTCTGGGCCGAATCGTGACCTTTGCGGCCTATGGTGAAGAGACGTGGCCGCCGGGTCGTCTGCGTCACCTCGGCGGTGAGTGTCCGCCAGAGATTTGCGTTGTAGCCGCCACAAAGGCCGCGATCGCTGGCGACATAGAGGATCAGCCGCGGGGCCCTGTCGGTGGCCGGTTGCAGCAGGGGATGGAGTGCGGCGTTGTCGTCAAGTCGGGTGAGAAGCTGCCCGACCATATGTTCGAGGCGTTCGGCGTAGGGTCTGGATGCGATGGCCGCTTCCTGGGCACGCCGCAGCTTGGCCGCTGCGACCATCTTCATCGCTTTGGTGATCTGCTGGGTGCTCTTCACCGAGGAGACCCGCCGTCGAATGGCTTTGAGGCTTGCCATCAGGCGCTGAACACCTTTTTGAACGCGTTGATGGCGTCCGAGAGGCGGCTTTCGAGATCGCTGTCGAAGGCCTTTTTCTCGCGGATATCGGCGAGGACCTGGGGGTGCTTTGTCTCGAGGAAGGAAAGAAGACCTTGCTCGAAGCGCCCGAGTTGCGGGATCCCGACATCGTCGGTGAAGCCTTTGGAGGCCGCAAAGATCACCACGACCTGCTTCTCGACGGCCATTGGCTCGTATTGTTTCTGCTTCAGGATCTCGGTCAGCCGTGCACCGCGCGACAACTGGCGCTGTGTGGTCACGTCAAGATCCGAACCAAACTGGGCGAAGGCCTGAAGTTCGCGGTACTGCGCCAGATCGATGCGCAGTGAACCTGCCACCTGACGCATGGCCTTGATCTGCGCCGCGCCGCCGACCCGGCTGACCGAGATGCCCGGGTTCACGGCCGGTCGGACACCGGAATAGAAGAGGTCGGTCTCGAGGAAGATCTGTCCGTCGGTGATCGAAATGACATTGGTCGGAATATATGCCGACACGTCTCCGGCCTGGGTCTCGATGATCGGCAACGCCGTCAAGGAGCCGCCGCCGAGCGCGTTCGACATCTTTGCGGCGCGCTCAAGCAGTCGCGAATGCAGGTAGAAGACGTCGCCCGGGTAGGCCTCACGACCTGGCGGACGGCGCAGCAGCAGCGAGAGTTGCCGGTAGGCAACGGCCTGTTTGGAAAGATCGTCATAGACGAGCAACGCGTGCTGGCCGTTGTCTCGGAAATACTCGCCCATCGCACAGCCCGAGTAGGGCGCGATGAACTGGAGCGGCGCCGCCTCGGAAGCCGTGGCCGCGACCACGGTGGTGTATTCCATCGCGCCGGCTTTGGTCAGCCGATCCACGACCTGGGCAACCGTCGAGCGCTTCTGGCCGATGGCGACGTAG
>VFKT01000157.1 GCA_009885395.1 Deltaproteobacteria bacterium
AGCGGCAAGCCTTCCTGGTCCGATGGCGCGACGCACCATTCCCGCCTTGCTCCCGCACGGGAAGAGGAGGATAGAGCACCTATGATGAGCAGCTTCGATCTTTTGTTGCGCGGGGCGGACGTGATCGATGGCAGCGGCGCTCCCCGGCGCCGGGCCGATGTCGGACTTCTTAACGGCCGGATCACGGCGATCGGCAAGCTCGGGCGTGGCGACGCGACGCACGAGCTTGATCTCGACGGGCTCGTGCTCGCTCCGGGCTTCGTCGATGTCCATACCCATTTCGACGCCCAGGTCTTCTGGGATCCGGCGCTCACACCCTCCTGCCTGCACGGCGTCACCTCGGTCGCCGGTGGTAATTGTGGTTTTACGATCGCGCCGCTGACGCCCGAGGCCGGGCCCTATCTGCAACGGATGTTGGCCCGGGTGGAAGGCCTGCCGCTGGCGACGCTGGAAGCAGGCGTGCCCTGGGATTGGCGTAGCTTTGGCGACTACCTCGACCGACTCGAAGGGCGCCTCGGCATCAATGCGGGGTTTTTGGTTGGACACTCGACGCTTCGCCGCGTGGTGATGGGCGAGGAGGCCAACCAACGCGAGGCGCGCGCCGACGAGATCGAAGCGATGGAGCGCCTGCTGCACGAATCGCTGGCCGGGGGCGGACTCGGCTTCAGCTCGTCGCTCGCGCCAACCCATAACGACGGCGAGGGCCGGCCGGTGCCCTCGCGTCTGTCGAGCCGCGAGGAATTGATCCGGCTTTCGGCCTGCGTGCGCGCCCACCCCGGCACCTCACTCGAATTCATCCCGACGGTTGGCCTCTTCGACGATGCAACCATCGATCTCATGATCGAGATGGCGCTCGCCGCGGAGCGTACGCTGAACTGGAACGTGCTGGGCGTCTCGGCCATGAGCCGGCGCACGATGGAAAACCAGCTTTCAGCTTCCGACCGCGCCGCCGAGCGAGGGGCCCGGATCGTGGCACTCGCGCTCTCGCAGCAGATGACGATGCGGCTGAATCTGCTGAGCGGATTCATCTTCGACGCCTTGCCGGGCTTCGCTGAAATCATTGCCCTGCCGCTCAAGGAACGCATGCGGCGGCTGGCTGAACCGACGCTGCGGGCAGAGCTGGATCGGCGGGCCAACTCTTCGGAAGCCGGGCTCTTCCGCATTTTCGCCAATTGGGGTGGCTTCCGGATCGACCAAACCTTCAGCGACGAAACCGCCCGCTGGCGTGGCTGCACGGTCGCCGAGGCTGCCGAGGCTCTCGGCAAGAAGCCGTTTGATGCCTTCCTCGACCTGGCGCTGGCCGATCGGCTCCAGACCTCGTTCATCCCGCCGCTACCCGGCGATGACGACGAAACCTGGCGGCTGCGCGCTGAAATCTGGCAGGATCCGCGCGTGGTGGTCGGAGCCTCGGACGCCGGTGCCCACCTCGATATGATCGATACCTTTGCCGCCACCACAACCCTGGTCGGCCCGGCGGTGCGTGACCGCGGCCTCTTGCCGCTGGAGACCGCCGTCAAGCTTATTACCGATACGCCGGCTCGACTCTATGGCCTACGCCAGCGCGGCCGCATCGAAATCGGCTGGCACGCCGACCTGGTCGCTTTCGATCCGGCGACCGTCGGTCCCGGCCCGGTGCATACCCGGCACGACCTGCCCGGCGGTGCGTCACGGCTCTTCGCCGAGGCGCGTGGCATCGCGCACGTCTTCGTCAATGGGGAAGAGGTCGTACGCGGCGGTGAATTGACGGGCCGCCTGCCCGGGCGCGTCTTGCGCTCGGGGCGCGATACCGGAGAGTAGGCCTGCTGAGAGCGCCTGCCTGGCTGGGGGCTTGCGGCCGGGGCACGATCCCGGAGAGGACGACCACGGAGAGCGCCTGCCTGGCTGGCTGGCGCACTGGCTGGCTGCGTCGCGCGCCGGGCTCTATGCTCGGCGGGTGAGCGACGCTGTTGTACAACTCGAAGCCGGGCGACTTGAAGGCGCGCTCGAAGGCGAAGTGCTCGTACTGCGCGGCGTGCCTTATGCCCGACCGCCGATGCAGGGGCTGCGCTGGCGCTCGCCCGAGCCGCATCCCGGCTGGCACGGACGGCGGCCCGCGCAGCGTTTCGCGGCCTCCGCAAGCCAGAATCCACCGATCGTCCCCATCACCCGGCGGCTCCTCGGCTCGCCAAGCGCGGGCAGCGAGGATTGCCTGACGCTCAACGTCTGGGCGCCGCGACGCAAGGGCCAACCCCGGCCGGTCATGGTCTGGATCCACGGCGGCGCCTTCGTGCTCGGTTCCGCCACCACATCACTCTATGATGGCAGGCGGCTGGCGCGCGCCGGCGACGCGATCATCGTAACCATCAATTATCGACTTGGCGCGCTCGGCTTTCTCTCCCATCCCGCCCTGCGTGAAGGCCCTGACGCTATCGTCCCGAACCTCGGCTTGCGCGACCAGATCGCGGCGCTTGAGTGGGTCCGCGACAATATTGCCGACCTCGGTGGCGATCCCGGCAATGTGACTATCTTTGGCGAATCCGCCGGCGCGATGAGCGTCGGCTGCCTGCTTGCCGCACCGGCGGCGCGCGGCCTCTTCCGGCGGGCGATCCTGCAAAGCGGCGCGGCATCGAACGTTTCCGATGAGGCGACGGCAAGGCGGGTGGTCGAGATTCTCCTCGACGAACTCGGACTGCCACACGACATCTCGCCCGAGCGACTGAGAGCCCTTCCGGTCGGCCAGATTCTGGCGGCACAGCAGAGGGCCTCTTTCAAGCTTGATTTTCGCCTCGGCAGACTTCCTTTTCAACCTTCTGTAGATGGCGATCTGCTGCCGGCGCAGCCGCTCGATTTGCTGGCCAAACAAGATGCGCCCGTGGCGGAAGTGATGCTCGGCACCAATCGCGATGAGTGGCGACTTTTTCTGCTTGGGGATCGCGCCCTGACACGGCTTGACGAGGCTGGTTTTCGCAAGCGCCTGCAAGGCATCCTCGGTGCGGTGTCCGGGCCCGATTGCGATGCGACGCTCGAACGCGCGCTGGAAACCTATGGACCCGCTCTGGGCAGCGTCACACAGCGCTGGTGCGCGTTTCAGGCCGATCGGGTCTTCCACGCCCCGGCCGCATTGCTGGCCGATCGCCTCACCGAGCGCGGCTCGATGGTTCGTCTCTACCGCTTTGATTGGGCACCACCGCTCTTCGGTGGCTTGACGGGCGCATTCCACGGCATCGAAATTCCTTTCGTCTTCGGCACCGTGCGCGACGGCGTGCTGGGGGCAGCGCTGGGCTGGCAGCCCGAGGTTCGCAAGCTCAGCCTCCACACCGGCCGCGCCTGGCTCGCATTCGCAAAGCATGGCGACCCGACGCACGAGCATCTACCGGAATGGCCGCTGTGGTCCTCGGCCAGGCGCCCGGGTCTGCTGCTTGGGCCGGGCGGTGGCCCGGCCGAGGGACTGCCCAACGCAACCGCAGGTTTCTTCGAGCCCTTGCTGCGCGCCGCCGCGGCCTGAGGGAAAAAGAGGCCGCCCGGACGGGGAGCGCGCTCAGCGGAAGTGGATGGCCTTGCGTTTCGTCAAATGCCTGAACCCATGCAACGAGAGCGTCGAGCCGAGCCCGCTCTCGCCCCAACCCGTCCAGGGCAGCGCCGGGTCGAGATAATCACAGCGGTTCTGGAAGATCGTCCCGGCATGGACATCGCGCGCAAAACGCTCGGCTCGCTCTGGATCGCGCGTCCAGACACTCGCCGTCAGACCAAAGCGTGAATCATTCATGCGGGCCACGGCCTCGTCGTCGTCGCGCACCGAGGCCACGGCGACGATCGGCCCGAAACTCTCCTCCTGCATGACGCTCGCCGAATTGGGCACATCGATCAGTAGCGTCGGGGGAAAATGGTTTCCCGGCCGAGAAGCGTCGCGCTTGCCACCCAGCAGCAGCTTCGCACCGCGCGCTACCGCGTCGTCGACCTGTTGCTCGAGGAACGCCGGCGCGGCCGCGCGTGCCAAAGGTCCAAGCGTCGTTGTCGCGTCGAGAGGGTCGCCATACACATACGCTTCGAGATGAGGTCGCATGCCGGCAATCAGAGCTTCGACCACCTCCCGATGCGCGTAGACCCGCTCGACGGCGCAACACGATTGGCCGGCGTTGTAGCAGGCTCCATCAACGACGTTTTCCGCAGCAAAAGCGAGGTCGGCGTCGGCGGCGACATAGGCCGGATCCTTGCCGCCGAGTTCCAGCCCCACCCCGCGCAGGCCCTCGGCGGCTTGACGGTAGACGGCCCGGCCAACCGCCACCGAGCCTGTGAAGGCGACGTGCGCGACCTCGCGCGCTTGCGTCAGTCGAGCGGCGGCATCGGGCAAGAGCACCAGATCCTGCACCAGGTCGGGCACATCGAGCGCGCCAAACGCTCGCGCCAACGCCCGGCCGGTCAATGGCGTCAGCTCGCTATGCTTGAGAATGAGCACATTGCCGGCCAAGAGCGCGGGGATGAGTACATTGACGGGCACCAGCAGCGGGTAGTTCCAGGCCGCGATATCGAGCACGATGCCGAGCGGATGATGTTCGATGCGCCGCCTGAGACCACCCTCCTCGGGCAGGACTTCTGGCGCGAGGGCAGCAGTAGCCGCCGCAAGAGCCCATTCGGCACGCGCCGCAAAGGTCTTCATCTCGCCCCGGGCCTGCGCCAGGGGTTTCCCCATCTGCAGCGAAACCTCGCGAGCCGTGGCGTCGCCGGTGGCAAGGAAGTGCGCGAGTCCGATCCGGACCTGGGCGATCCTCTCCTCGAGCGGCACGCGCCGCCAACGTGCGAATGCCGCACCGGCGCGGCCAAGAGTTCGGGCCACCCCGGCGTCATCGTCAAGCTCCAGCTCGGCAACGACCTGCCCGTCCCACGGATTCCGTACCTCCAGCATGGACATCATCTGCCGGTTCACTCGGGCGTGACGTAGGCGGCCGTGAGGCCGCCATCGACCATGAAGGTCGAGCCCGTCGTAAACGAACTCTCATCCGAAGCCAGCCAGAGCGCGGCCTGCGCCATTTCGGCGGCCTCGCCGAAGCGGCCCATCGGAACGTGGACCAGACGGCGTTGGCGCTTTTCCTCGGTGTTGAGAAATTTCATCAACAATTCTGTCCGAAGCGGCCCCGGGCAAAGCGCATTGACGCGAATACCTTCGCGGGCGTGGATCACCGCCAACTCGCGCGTCAAGGCCAGTACCGCCCCTTTGCTGGCCGTGTAAGCAAGCTGTGGCGTGGCCGCGCCAACCACGGCGACAAACGACGCCGTGTTGATGATCGCCCCGCCACCGGCACGGCGGATCGCCGGGATGCCGAATTTGCAGCCGAGGAACACGCCTTTGACGTTGACCGCGATGGTACGATCGAAAACCGCCTCGTCGGTGTTGACGGCATCGTCGTCGCCCGAGTCCATGATGCCGGCGTTGTTGAAGAGGATATGCAACTCGCCAAAGCGCTCCTCGGCCGTGGCGACCATCCGCTGGCAATCGGCCGCCTTCGCGACGTCGGCGGTGATCGCAATCGCCTCGCCGCCCTCGGCGATCAGGTCGAGGGTGCCGTCGAGTCCCTTCGCGTCGATATCGACGCAAACCACGCGAGCCCCTTCGCGCGAGAAGAGAATCGCCGATTCGCGACCGATCCCGCTTGCCGCACCTGTGATGAGAGCCACTTTACCGTCAAGACGCATGCAGCGGCATTACCACAGCGACTACGGCTCGGGCAGGCCATCGGCCCGGGATTTCACGGCGGATCTGCGTGCGGCCCCGACAGCAGCCGAAGCTCAGATGCGCTCGAAGTAGCGGCGGCGCTCCCAATCGGTGACGGCTGTATCGAAGGCCTCCTGCTCCACCCGGAAGAAACGCGTGTAATGGTCGACCACGTCGTCGCCAAAGGTGGCCCGCGCGAAGGCACTGCGCTCGAAGCCATCGGTCGCGTCGCGCAGCGATGCCGCCACCCGGGGCAAGCTCTCGGCAGCATAGACGTCGCCCTCGAAAGCCAGCGGCGGTTCTATCCGGTTGGCAATGCCATCGAGCCCTGAAGCAAGTGCTGCCGCATAGGTCAGATAAGGATTGCAATCGGCGCCCGGAATCCGGCATTCGATACGGAGCGATTCGCCGGCCCCGACAACGCGGAAACCGGCGGTGCGGTTGTCGCGCGACCAGGCGATGCGGGTCGGTGCCCACGAGCCGGCGCGGTAGCGCTTGTAGGAATTCACCGTCGGTGCATAGAAGGGCATGACATCGCCCACATGTGCGATCCAGCCGCCGAGAAACCAGCGAAACTCGTCCGAGCACTGCACTCCACAGAAATCATTATCGCCAGCAAACGCGCTCTTGCCGTCACGCCTGAGACTCAGGTGAACGTGACAGCTCGAGCCGGCGTGCTTCTCGCCAAGTTTGGCCATGAAAGTCACGCTCAAACCAAGCCGCTCCGCCGTCTCGCGCAGGCATTGTTTGTAGAGGTTGTGCCGATCGGCCATGACG
The DNA here is from genome assembly GCA_009885395.1 of Deltaproteobacteria bacterium. Classification (GTDB taxonomy): domain Bacteria; phylum Desulfobacterota; class Binatia; order UBA12015; family UBA12015; genus SXLG01. Next base: position 6,467 of record VFKT01000157.1, read on the forward strand.
AGAGCCTCGGCGTAACGCACGTTCAGCTCATGCTGACCAAGTCCCCATTCACCCTTGGTGCTTTCAACGGGCAACCCAGAATCGCGTAGCCCGCGACGCACCTCGGCACCGAGCTTCTCCTGGCGGGTTCCTTGAAAAATATGGTAGTCTTCGAGGTACCAGCCGGCGGGCTCCAACTCGCGAAAATCTTGCTTGGCAGCGTCACGATAGCTGGTCTCGAAAAGGTAGTACTCGAGTTCGCTGGCGGCCAACACCCGGACACCGATGCCGTCGGCCCCCTCGATCTGGCGCTTCAGCAGGGAGCGCGGCGCAATCGGCACCGGCGCATGCGTCGCATTGCCGACGACATCGCAAAGCACGATGGCCGTGCGGTCGAGCCATGCCGCGCGGTGCAGGGTCGCCAAATCCGGGACGAGGTGGACATCGCCGTAGCCAAGTTCCCAGTTGGCGAAGGCGTATCCCTGGACGGGCTCCATCTCCATATCGACCGTGAACAGATAATCGCAGCCATGCGTGCCATGGCGGGCGACCTCCTCGAGGAAGAAGCCGGCGTCAAAGCGCTTGCCCATCAAGCGACCGTAAAGGTCCGTGAAGGCGACGATGACGGTATCGATCTCGCGATCGCGGAAGAGGGTTTCGAGGTGCTCGATAGTGAGGGGCCCAGACGACATGGCGAGATCGCTACATCGGCCCGGGTCGAAATAAAAGCGATCCCGCGCGAGGCCTCGTCCCATTGCGACCTGCACCCGGATCGGGCACGAAGGATGCATGATCGAAACAACTACCGGCAAAATCGAAGGCTTGGTTCGCGACGGCCACCTCGCCTTTCTCGGCATCCCTTATGCCGCAGCGCCCATCGGCGTCCGTCGATTCCGGGCCCCCGCCCCGGCCATCCCCTGGACGGGCGTACGCGAGACCAAAACCTTCGGCGCCTCCTGCCCCCAGCCGCCAAGCCTGCTGATAGGCATGGACACCGGCCCACAAGATGAGGATTGTCTTTTCCTGAACGTCTGGACGCCGGCCGTCGATGCCGCACGTCGACCGGTGTTGGTCTGGATCCACGGCGGGGGCTTCACCGGCGGCAGCGGCCGTCAGCCGATCTACGACGGAGGAGTCTTGTCACGACGCGGCGACGTCGTTGTAGTGACCATCAATTACCGACTCGGAGCGTTTGGATTCCTCGCCCTCGGTGGCAACCACGGCACCCGGCACAACCTGGCCATCCTGGACCAGATCGCAGCCCTGGAATGGGTCCGCGACAACATCGCCGGCTTCGGTGGCGACCCGGGCAACGTGACGATCTTCGGCGAATCGGCCGGCGGCATGTCGGTCGCGACCCTGCTCGCCGCCCCCGCCGCCAAAGGCCTCTTCCACAAGGCGATCCCACAAAGCGGCGCGGCCGACGCCACGCTCCAACCGGAGCCGGCGGCGCGGACTGCGCACGAAGTCGCCGGATTTCTGGGCCTTGCCCGGGCCGATCCCGAGCTACTGCAAGAGGTTCCGGCGCAGAAGCTCCTCGAAGCGCAGGGTCAAGCGATAGCCAAGCTGCAACGCGATGCCTTTATCGTCTTTGCGCCTGTGATCGATCCCGAGAGCCTGCCCCTCCATCCCCTCCAGGCAATCGAGCGCGGTTCGGCTCGCGGCATTCCGCTGCTGACCGGCACCACGCGCGACGAGTGGCGCCTCTTCACCTTCGCGATGCCCGAACATCGCAACCTTGATGACGAGGGCCTCGCCCGCCGCATTCGCAATCGCCTGCAGAAGCTCGGTCGCAACCCCGACGCCGCCGCCGGATTGATCGCCAGCTACCGCGAGAACCGGCCCGAGGCGGCCGCCTGGGAAATTTTCGATGCGATCGAAACCGACCGGCTCTTTCGTATGCCGGCTCTTGAACTCCTGGCCGCGCACGGCCGCGGTGGCGGGGGCGAGAGCGCGAGTTGGCTCTATCGTTTCGATCGGCCCTCGCCGGCAGCCGGCGGCCTTCTCGGCGCTTGCCATGCGATCGAGTTGCCCTTCGTCTTCGGCACCCTCGCGACACCTGGGATGGACCGCTTCGCGGGTTCTGGCCCTCTCGCCGAAGACCTCTCGGTTGCGGCAATGGACGGCTGGCTCAGTTTCGCCCGCTCGGGTCAACCGAGCGCGGCCGGCCTGCCCGCCTGGACGGCCTGGGACGAATCGGCCCAACCCACAATGCTGCTCGATGACGAACCCGAGCTGACCAACGACCCTGGCTCGATCGAGCGACGGGCCTGGTCAAGCGTCTAGGATAGGAGAAGGATCGGATGGTAGAGCGACGCACGACAAGATTCCGGATCCCTGGGCTCCTCAGCGCCCTTCTCACACTCGCCAACGCGGGATGCGGCGACCCCAGCGCAGCCCCGATCCTGCTCGGGCCGGAAGGGAACCGCCTGCACGCCTACGCAACCGACGGCTCTCTCGCCAAACAAGTGTTGATCTCGAGCTATGACGACGCCCCCGGCCAGGGGCGCGACATCAATGGCCAGATTTGCGTCCAACCCGGCACGCGACGCTTCGTCTCCGGCGAAGACACCGGCCAGCCGTCGCCACCACCCGGATTCGGTGTTTTCGAGTTGCTCGGCGACGAGGTCGGCTCTGTCGGCTGGCGACAAATCGGCAAGCTCAACCCGACCTTCCAGGGCGAGCCGGGACCGGAGGGCGTCTCGGACACGGCCGATCCCTACGGCTGCGGTTTCCTGCCCGACGGACGGCTGCTGACCACCGATATCGGCAACACCGCCAGCGGTCCGGGCAACGGCCAGCTCATCCTCTGGTTTCCACCGCTTGACGCGACCGAGCCGCGTTTCTGCAAACTCGACGTCGAAATCGCGACCGCGCAAAGCCTGCATGTGGATGCCGAAGGCGCGGTCTGGGTCGCCGCATCGCGTTCCGGGGTCTGGCGCTACGACGGCCCCTTCCCGACGGGGGATGATGCCGCGCACGGCTGCGGCCGACGCGACGCGACCGGGGCGCCGCTTGCCGATCAGATCAAGAAGACGCTGGCCGTACCGTCGCAAAGTGGACTGGCCGCGCCCGCCGGTGTGATTTCGTCTGCTGTCGGTACACTTTTCGTTTCCAGCGTGATCGACGGCGTGATCGCCGAAGTTTCGACTGACGGTCGTCTTCTGCGCCGGGTGCTGCAGCCGCCGGCTGGTGAGAGCTTCGGCGCCGAGCCCTACTCGACGGGGACGCCGCTTGGCATCACGATCGATCCGCACGGCACGCTCTACTATGCCGACATCGCCATCGGCGTGCGTCCAAACGGTATTGGCCCGCTTCCCAACCGGGGATCGGTGCGTCGCATCCGCTTCATCGACGGCGAGCCACAGCCTCCCGAGACCCTCGCCAGTGGGCTCGCGTTCCCCGACGGGGTCGGCATCATCTTGCCTTAGCGGATCGTCAAGCGATGGTAACGACGGCCGACGATATCGTTTCGGTGGGCGGCAAACTCGAGCCCGAAACCGTACTCGCGGCCTACCGGCGGGGTGTCTTCCCATGGCCGACAGAAGGGCTGCCGCTGCTCTGGTTCTGCCCGAGACAGCGCGCCGTGCTCGATTTCGCGCGACTGCGCCTCGGGCGCAGTCTTACCCGCGCACGACGGCAGAGTCATCTCATATTTACGATCGACGCCGCTTTCGATAACGTGATCCGTGCCTGCGCCACATCAAACCGCGCCGAGCAGGATGGCACCTGGATCACCGACGAAGTGCTTGACTGCTACCAGCGCCTGCACCGCCTCGGTCATGCCCATAGCGTTGAAGCCTGGCAGGGCGAGACGCTGGTCGGTGGGATCTACGGCGTCGATGCCGGCGGCGCCTTCTCGGCCGAGAGCATGTTCCATCTTGAGGCCAATGCCTCCAAGCTCGCCCTCCTGCACCTGGTCGAGCATCTGGCGGGACGCGGGCTCGACTGGCTGGACGTGCAGGTGATGTCGCCGCACGTCGAGCGGCTGGGCGCGCGCCTGATCCCGCGGCGGATGTTTCTCGCCCGCCTGGCGGAGGCGCTGCGACCGGGGTTGCGCCTCTTTGGTTGAGGGCGTGGCCGTGGCCGACCGCGGCCGACCAAGCCAAACGAGCGTCGCCCAGGACTCTCGTTCGGCAGACTGGGGACAGGCGCCAGCGGGGATCAGATCCGGCACGTCTGCCGCTGATCCCTCCGCCTCCCCCAACCCCGGAGCGGAGCTTCAACCACCGGAACTTTCGAGAACCATCCCGAGGAAGGTCAGCACCGCGAAGACCGCAGCGAGGAAGGCCCAGACCCCGAGTCGCAATTGGTTACGCCCCCGTACCTGCCTGGCCCTGAGGCCCCCAAGGGCTGCTTCGCGGACCACCCGATTCGATTTTGGCATGGCTGACACCATCGCCCTCGCCTGCTGGTCCTGAACCCAAACAGATCTGGATCGGGCGATTTTCCTTTCCAGTTCCCAGGGGCCTGAGGTGGAGCGCTACGAGAGAGCGCCCCACCTCGGGTGTGTTCGCGAAAGGGCTACTCGGCCTGGCGCTGCATCTCCGCCACGAGTTCCGACAGGAGGGTTGCCCCGGCGGGGTCGATGAGCGCATGGGGCGCGTCAAGGCCCTCGCCCCGTTCGGTCTGAAGAGTCAACTCGCTCAGGAGTGCTTCCTCAAGTTGGTTCGATAGCCTCTCCTCCATGCGAAGCCCCTCACCCAACGGCTCGCTTGGCGTGGAGACTCTGGCTTCCAGGAAACCAAAATCCGAGAAATTGTAGGTCTCTCCGCTGAGTAGGCGAATAAACAGGTCGAGCGTGCGCCAACCATTACGCATCCGACCCTCCGATCCCGAGCCGAGTGGCAAGAAGGGCCCATCGTCGGCCCTGACGAGGCTTAGGCCGAAGTCAGCCGCAGACCGTACAAGCCCCCCGAAGCAGAGAATACCCTCGACTGCTGGGCTGGCCATGCAGATCGCGATGGTCTCGCCATCCGTCAAATAGCCCGCAACAACAGATCCTCGCGAGTAGAAGTAGATCACGGACGAGCAGTCCCGGCGTAGATCCGTGAGTGGGCCGTTGAGCGGGCAGTTGTTGACGGGGACCGGAGTGGGTCCTGGCGTCGGAGCTGGCGTCGGGCCGGGGCCCGACCGGTTGGTTACGACGAAACCCTGCGAGCCCTGATCCCATTCCACGCGTGCGCTCGTTCCGGGTGATGGGAAATTCTCAAGAATATAGGCGCCGCTCACGCCGCGCAAAAAAGGCACGCCGAAGGTCATCACAGTAAAACGTGATTCTGCAAACTGGGTGCCGTTGTCGTAGACCCGAGCTACGTGACTGCCGTCGCCCAGCAGCGAATAATTGAACTGCATCACCCAACCGTTGTTGCGGTCGCCGCACGATCCCTGGGTATCGGCCCGCGCGATGCCGTACGCCGCCGGCAAGGCCTCGCCACCATCGAACCGGATGGTCACCTGACCGGCTTGACACTTCCAGCCAGCGACCGCCCCAATTCCACTGGCTCGGCCGTTGTTGGTCGGGACCTCGATCACCTGCGCTTTCGCACCTCTGGCCAGGACGAGCCCTAGAACCAGGGCGGCCGAAGCCGCAATTCGGGATATCTGCATCTCGTTTCTCCTCTTTGGCCCGGGATCGGGACGGTGTTGTAGGGGTCAAGCCCCGTGGGAGCGGCGACATTGCACGGGGGAAGCGGGCAAATCAAATCGAGCCTGACTCAGAAACATTTGCTCCCCCCGCAGAGGTGCCGCGAGCTGCCTCTAGATCAAAGTTTGGACACCTTCTGTCCCGATGCCGGAAGAAATGTCCGGACGCGGCTCGCGCGCTGGCTCAGTCGAGGCCAGACGCAACGGCAGCCTTGGCTCCGTCGAGGAAGGCCGTTGCAAGCGTTCAGCCGGGCCCTGGGCCTCTGCCGAGATGGCGCCGGCTTCAATCGCTGACTGGCAGAAGGGCTGGGGCGTCACGCAAGACAACGCCGAGGCGGGCCGAGATGGCGCCGGCTTCAATCGCTGACTGGCAGCCCGTTGGACGCGGCCTGCGGCCAAAACTCCGGGCGTCCGGATGGCGTCAGAGCCTCCAGCCAGGTTTCGTCTCAGAGCGGCGGCAGGAAGAATTCGAGTGTCGCCCGCCCGGCCGGGAGCAGGCTTTCCACCCGCACGCAGGCGATCGCCCCTTTACGGAACTTGATGGAAAACGCGTCGGCACGGCCACAAAGCCAGCCGCTCAGGATCGCGCTGCAATCCGGTTGATGTCCGACCAGCATCACGCTGGTGCCTGCGGACTCGGCATCGATCCGGGCAGCAAGGGCGATCTCATCAACGCCGCAATCGAGTTCGGGCCAGATTTCCCGTCGTTGCGGGCGGATGCTCTGCGCAAGCACATCGGCCGTTTCGATGCAGCGGAGCCTCGGGCTGCTGGCGAGCAGATCGACCTGCAGATCGAGCCGCTTGATGGCCGCAAAGGTACGCTCGATGCGGCGCCGGCCCTCCTCAAGCAGCCGACGATCGGCATCGCGGCGACTCGGCGCGATATCCTCAGCCAATCCGTGTCGCATCAGGTAGATTCGGCGTTCCGTCATCTTGATCCTTTTTTTCCGACAGCCGCGCCCGATACCCGTGACGGCTCAGCGCTTTTGCTCTCGCCGTCATAGTCTTTTGCCGGAGCCGCTTGAAGCCCTTGTCGCCGGCCCGGCGATCGACGACGGGGTTGTCATGGGACTTCCCCGAGCGATTCTCTCTGTGTTGCGCGACGGACCGGTGACGGCCCACGCTCTCGTACACCGGCTGCGCGAGCGCCTCGGCCCCGCCCGCTCGCTCGGCGCCTGCCAGATCTATGAAACCCTGCGTCAACTCGAGCGACACGGGCTGGCCAGCCGTGCAGGCCTGGCGGTGGGCAAACGCCGCACCCAACGCTGGGAAATCTTGTCCGCCGGCCTCGATCTGCGGGAAGCGGAGTTGTGCCTACCCACGGCCATCATGCTTGACGAACACGAGTTTCTCTCGCGTGTCCTGCTGCTTGCCAAACGCGGCGAACTCGACGCCGTGCGACGTGCGCTCGCCCTGGCGCGCCGCGATCTCTCCGGCCGGGAACGGGCCATCATCAAATTCGAGCGCTCGGGCCCCTGGTCTCGCACGGAAGGGAACCTCGCCGCCCACGCACCGACCTTCAAAGCCGGACTTGCTCTCGTGCTCGCGCTGATCTCGGCCGACCGGGCCTGGCTCGGAAACATCGAGTCCACGTTACTGCCCGCCGCCAACACCACGCGAGCCGACCGGACAAACGTCTTCAGCCGAAACGCCGGCGCAGCCAGTCGATCATGATGCGGCTGAGTTCTTCGGGGCTTTCTTGCGGCGTCCAATGACCGCAGCCGGCAATCCTATGCATCTCCAGATCGGGCACGAAGGCCCGCATCGGCTCGGCCAGTGCCGGCGTCAACACGGGATCGAGTTCGGCTGAGATCATCAGGGATGGCACGTCAATCATCTGGCCATCGTTAGCGGCACAGGTTTCCCAGTTGCGATCGAAATTGCGGTACCAATTGATGCCGCCGGTAAAGCCGGTGCGACTGAAGGCCTCGACGTAAATGGCGAGATCCTCTTCCGAGAGCAAAACCTCGCCGGGCAGGTCCGCGGCTTGCACCAGATCAACCATATTGCGCATCTTGCCGTCCGGACGCACGGCGTGTGCCGCCAGGAGTTCCACGGCCACCGGACGACGCATCAATTGCGTGAAGGTACGCCGGACATCACGCGCCAATCCTTCGTCCGCCTCGCCCGGCTTCTGGAAGTGGACGATATAATGGTTGCTACCGAAGGCGTGGCGAAAAGCGACGGTCGGGGTAACCGGCAGTCGGGGCAACGCCGGTGTGTTGACGCCGATCACGCCGGCGGTTCTTGACCGCTGCAGATGCGGCATATTCCAGACCACGCTGCCGCCCCAATCGTGCCCGACGAACACCGCCCGCTCAAGACCAAGACCGTCGAGCAGGCCGGCCATATCGGCCGTGAGATGATGGATATCGTATTTTTCCACCTCGGCCGGCCCGGGCGTACCGCCAAAGCCCCGCTGGTCCGGCGCGATGGCGCGAAAACCAGCCTTGGCGAGCGCCTGGATCTGGGCGCGCCACGACCAGGCGAGCTCCGGGAAGCCGTGACACAGCACGACCGGGAAACCTTCTCCCGCCTCGAGAACGCGCATCCGAAGACCGTTGGTCTCGACAAAACGCTCGCGGGCGCCCTCTGGAATACCGCGCGGCATGGTGTGGTGGGCATCGCAAAACCCCGCTGCGGGGGCAAGCCGAAGCGCGGCCCCGCAGCGGGCCGTCGCCGCGCTCCGCGCCCCACTGCGACTGGTCCGAGCGCTGATCGGGGACGTCAGTCCGGCGTGCGCTCGAGCACGCCGATCCGGTCGCCAAAGACGGCGCCGAGATAGATCTGATTGCCGACCTGCTGCGCCGTCGCCACCGCACCAACCACCGAGCCATCGTGCACCAGGATTTCCCGCACTTCCATGGTTGCCGGATCGATCTCATCCACCCGCCACGGTGCCCTACAAGTTTCAAGATTGCGGCAGGAGGCAAAGCCCATTGCCGACTCATGGCTCGCGAGCAGCAATTTACCCTCTGGCGTCCAGCTTAGATTATCAGACAATCCCGGAATTTTGACATCCACCCGGCGAGTCCCATCGCGCTGCATCCGCACCACCCGCCCAGCCCCGGTCTCGGAATAGAAGATCGTCTGACCGTCGGGCGATAGGGCTATGCCGTTGGGACCGCTCGCTGTGGTCCCTGGAATATGTTGCCAACCGGGGCCTTCCTGCCAGATCATCATATCGCCGGTCGAACGGCCGAGCAGCATCTTGAGACCGGCAAATGTCGAGTCCATCGAACTCGCAAAATTCGAGACGACGATCGCACCATCGGACGCCAGCGCGACATCATTGCCCGAGGTTCCCTCGGGCAGCAGGATACAGCCCTGCCAGTTCGCGCGTGTCGACGCACCTTGGCCCTCGAGTTGAAAGATTTCGACCGATTCGCGGCCGCCATGGTTGACCACCAGCAGATGCCCCGCCGCGTCGGCGTACACGCCGTGTGGCGCAAAGAGAGCTGGCTTGGGTGCGACGCAAAGCTTTTCCCCTGCGGCTGCGGCCGGCTCTGTCAAAGCACGGGCTTGCGTCGGGGCGGGCACGGCCTTCGCCGCCGCCTCGGCTCCGGCCTCTTCCCCCGCAGCCCCCGACGCCACATTGTCGCGCGGCCAGAGACGGGAGACCTGCTGCGAAACCGGATCAAAGCCCAGCAAGGTTCCGCCGGAGTCGCCAAAACGAAGCTGACCTGAAATCAGCAGCCCCTGACTCGGTGCCCAGGCGACGTCCTCGGGGTTCTCGAAGCCGCAGACGCTGCCGAGCGGGCTGTTCAGCGCACAAGGCTCTCGCGGCGGCGCGTCCTCGCACGCCAGCAAGCCCGTGAGCATCAACCCAATTCCGACGATCCGTACCCCGCCGAGAAAATTCATGCGTGCTCATCGCCCGGCGACCGCGTGAGCGCAAGCGGGCGCGTCAGCGCAGCGGGTCGGCGGTGGATCAGCGCGTCAGCAACAGGCAGCCATTGGTCGGCGGCGAACTTTCGCCTGCTCGTCCGCGAGTCGCGGGGCTCAGCGCGTCAGCAACAGGCAGCCATTGGTCGGCCCGCCGCCGGCGGCCGCCACCGCAACCTCGGGCGATCCCGGCACCTGACGATCGCCGCCCTCGCCGCGCAATTGCACCACCGCCTCGTGCAGGAAACCGTAGCCATGCAGCCGCCCGGCCGAGAGTTGCCCGCCGTGGGTATTGAGCGGCAGTTCGCCGTCGCGCGCGATCCGCGTTCCGCCTTCGATGAAACTACCGCCTTCACCCACTTTGCAGAAGCCCAGCGCTTCCAGCCACGAGAGCGTGAGAAAGCTGAAGCCGTCATAGATTTCAGCGACATCGACATCGGCCGGCTTTAAATCAGTGCGCGACCAGAGCTGCGCGGCGGCGTCGCGGTTCGGCATCCCGGCCAGGTCGTCGAATTGATCCCACGACGGTCGCCCCCGCATCGCGGTCCCGACCGCCTCAACCCGGATCGGTGGCTTGCGCAGATCGCGCGCCGCTCAACCCGGGAGACGATGAAGGCCGTAGCGCCATCGCACGGCACATCGCAATCGAAGAGACAGAAGGGGGATGAAATCATGCGCACCCCGAGATAATCCTGCATCGTCATCGGCGTGCGGTAGATCGCGTTGGGGTTCAACGCGGCATTACGCCTGGCGTTGAGGGCGATCTGGGCAAGTTGCTCGCGGGTAGTGCCGTATTCGTGAAAATGTCGGTTCGCCGTCATCGCCAACCAGATGGCCGCAGACGGCGCCGAGAAGGGCAACGTCCATTGC
>VFKT01000186.1 GCA_009885395.1 Deltaproteobacteria bacterium
CCATCAGAATGGCGCTCATTCGTGAGCTCGAGAGGTTCAAGGCGACATCGAAACGGCGCTCGCGAAGCCTCTCCACCAGCGCGTGGGCCATTGTCCAGGCCTCGATCAGCCGCTCCCCGCCTTCGACCAGACAGCGCCCAAGATCATCCAGCGAAACCTCGAGGATTTCATCAATGCCTGGAATATTTCTGGCGACGGTAGCAAAATTCTGGTCGGCAACGAGCGTGATCCGCACGCCCGGAGCCTGTTCGCGCAGGGCCGCCACGGTCGGCGACATCTGTAGCAGGTCCCCGAGCCGGGTGAGATTCAGGATCAAAACCTGTTTCATGCGAGAGCCTCGGCAAGGTAGAGGTCAGAGAATTGATGCAGAAAGAGCACCAACCCTTCGGCGTCGTCGAGTTCTCCCTCGCCGCGGCCGACTTCGGTGGCCAACGCGTTGAGGGTAAACGGGGTTTGGCTCGGCAAACGGGCCAACAGTTCCCTGAGGCCCGCGGGTGCCCGTGGAAAAACATCGCCGACGCTGGCCGCGGCAGGGACGCTTGCGAAGCGCTCGGGTTCGAGACTCACCAGTGCCGCCACCAGATCGGCCATCCGATGCAGGTAGGTATGCTCGGCCAGAACCCTACGCCGTGCGGCCGCCGCGATTTCTCGACGTTCTTCGGGACGATCGAGGTAATGCAGAGTGAGGGCTCGCATTTCCTCGATCGAATCGGCGACCACGATTTCGCGCTCGTTCTCGAAGACCTCGGGCAAGAGGGCTCGACGATCGACCACCTGGAAGCCGCCACAGGCCGCGATCTCAAAGGTCCTTGGGTTGACAAAATCACCCTGCGGATCGACCCCGTCGCACCAGGCCGAGGAATGCAGATTCAGGTTGACCTTCGTCGCATTGAAAATACGAACTGTCTCTTCGCTAGAAATCCGGCGGCCGCCACGCTGCAAACAAGCCGCCAGCGGGCCGGCGCTTTGCCAATCACTGCCCCAGATCCGCAGATCCAGATCAAGAAAACGTCGCAGCGCTTCCCGGCGGTTGCGATAGCCGGCTCCCATGAAAGAAACCGCACTCCCGAATAAGCGCTGCTCGCCGGCCGAGAGGTCAAGCGGTCGGTGGATATCGGGAGCGGCGGCACACGGCAGATGCCGCACCGTCCCACCGCAGTAACCCGAAAGCGCATGGACAGCCGTCTGCCCTTCGATGCTGAAAAAGGCATCGTAATGTGGCGCGACTGTCTGCCAATAATTCATCAAGCGATGATCTTCGACGAACCACATCGCCCGCAGCACACCTTCTTTGCCAATTTCTGCGAGCGTCCCCGCGTCGAGCGGAGCCTGTGCCAGCGCCAGCAGCACGTCGGGGCGGCGTTCGCGGACATGCGCCAGAATGCCCTGACCGAGAAGCTCGGTCAGCCCGGCTTCGAGCCCACTGCGGCCTGCAGCCTTGTTGGCAAAGAGCCCGAGTGAGCGTCGGGCCTCTTGAAAACAGGCGAGGTCGAGGAGATCGACGCGATGTCCGAGCTCCTGCAAAGCCGCCGCTGCCGCCAGCGCGATGGGATGCGAGCCGCCGTAGAGCGGCGACACCACCGTGATGCGAAGCGGACGCTTGATGCCGCTCCCGAGGCGACGATGCCAGCGTTCCAGCAAAGCGCGATGCGGACGCGAGGGCGAGACCAGGAGGCCCGGCAGGCCCTCGACCCAATCCGCGGGCGAGTCGTTGGAAATGACGTCGGGTTCGGCGTCGGTACCGGCCCGAAGGTTTATAGATTCGAGCATGTGGCGCTGGTCGCGGGCTGCGAGAGCCGCAGCCAGCAGGGCCAGGTCGGGCTCGACGACCAGGATTGGAGCCGAGGCGTACTCGCACAAGGCCTCGATCTGGTGGCCAAGGCCAAAACCTACCACGACGATCCGCTCGGCCTTAGCCGCTGCGGCCCGCCCGGCTAAATCCCGCGCCCAACGTCGGGCCGCGCTCAGAGGGTTGGTCGGATGATCGATGCGTATGCCATCGAGAGAAAGTGCCGGCGGCGCATCCCCGGTGGAGCTTGCGCTCCAACCCGCAGGCGTCCCTTCACGGCACGCAAACAGCCCTGCCGCGAGTTGCGGCCAACGCCGCGCCACCACCGCAAGGTTGTCGCCAAGAACGTGGCTTCGGTCCACGCGCTGAGCCAATGCAACACGGGTGCCATGGTGGGGCCCGCCCGGCGGCGGCCCCCGTGCCGCCCCTTGTCAGGAATCCGACCGCTGGATGCGTTGTCCCAGCAGTCGCCGCGCCGGCTCATTGACGTGGTGGCGCCGTACTCGGTCAGCAGGTCGCGGAAATCGTTGCTTGCACAGGGCCGACCCCTGTTGCTGTGAAGGATCAGGCCGGTCACGCGCAGCGATCGCCACCACCCCGTTCATCAGGTAGCCCATAGGCTGGGGCGTGCTGAAGCCCCATCGGGTAATGCCGGGACCAAGTTGGCCGAAGCCATTGTAGGCCCCAGCATTGGACCGCTTCGTCCGCCGTCAGGGCGAGCGCCTCCTCAGACCGAGCGCGCAGCCAATCGGAGTCGTGTCGGTTTTGGCAAATAGGCCGCGAGCGTGCGTTGGCGCCGCGCCCTGCCGAGCAACTCCTCCCCGACGCCATCGCGTGCCACCACGGCGGCACGCACCAGCGCCGGATGGTGCTGGCAGAGATCGTCGATGATCCTATCCGATTCCAGCCAAAGGGCCTGCAGCCTCTCCTCAGCCGCAGACTGCGCCCGCCAGGCGCTGATCGGACCGAGCAAGGGTTGCAACCTTGCCTCGAGTTCGAGAATGGAACGCGTCAATTTTTTTATCTCAGCGGCCGGCGGAGGGCTCTCTCCCAGCGCGTCGCCGATTTCTCCATAAGCCGACGCAAGCGCCTGCCAGAGTTCATGCGCCAGCGTGCTCGATTCAAAGGCCTGTTCTTCAGGCTGCACTGCGGTTCCCCATCAACTCGGCCGGCAATCCCTGCGCCAGAATCTGTCGATAGCCATCCGCCACGATCCCCAGGATGCGCTGCGCATCGACAACATGCCGGGCACTCTTCTGCAGATTGGCCTCGATCAAATGCTCAAGCAGAAAGCGGTAGAGCCGGTCGAGGTTGGCGGCGATCTCGCCACCGACCTCGTGATCGAGAGTATGCAAAAGCTCGGCAACAATGGCCTGGGTTCGACCAAGATTATGCCCGAAGGCGTCGTAGTCGCCGGCTTCAAGTGCGACCTTGGCGCCAGTGAGGAAACGCAGCCCGCCGTCGTACATGGCGAGCAGGATGCGACCGCGATCGGCCGTCGCAAACTCGACCTCCTGGTACTGCCGGGCCCGGGCATATTGCATCGTCATGATGATTTCGACCCTCCAAGGGCGCTCTGCAGAAAGGCGCCTTGCGTCTGAAGACTGTTGACCAACACTTCCAGGCTGGCAAAGGTGGCCCGCAACTCGGCCTCGTATGCCGAGACGGAACGTTCCCCGGCCTGGATTCTCTCCTGTAGGGTCGTGAGCGTCGATTTGAGACCACTTTGACGCACCTCAATCAGACCACCGGTGCCGGTCGCATCACCTACCCAATCATAAACAACGTCGAATACCCCATCGCTCGAAGAAATGCCGGCGAAGAGTTCAAGCGTCCCCTCTTCATCCGCCGCCAGCGCGGATTCAAAGGCACTGCGATCAAAGGAAAGCGTGCCCGCCTGGGTCGATTTGATGCCAACCTCGGCGAGCAGGGAATAGGACCCCGAGAGTCCACTCATCGACCCGGTCAGGGAAGAACGCAAGCCACTGACGATCGCACGCACGGTGCCGTCAAAGGCGAGAGGCCCTGCATTGACCGTGCCCTCGTCCGAGCCCGTTTCCTGTTCGAGGGTGCTATTTTCGGTGACAAAGTTCACGATATCATTGAAAGCGTTCACCACGGCGGCCAGCTTGTCCCCGACCGATTTGACGTCGGTGTTGACCGTGACGTCGACCGGCCCGCCGGTGGACTTGAGATCCAGCGTCACGCCCGGAATGATATCGCCGATCACGTTGCTCTCGCGGGTGAACGAGGTGGCGAAACCACTTACCGTCAGGCTGGCATTCGACGCGGTCTGGGTGACCGCGACGCCAATCGCCGTCGGATCCGAAAGAATCGTCAACGCGTTGGAGGTTCCGGTCCCTGTGCTGGCGAAACGAAGTCGGTAATCCGGGCTCGACGACGTGCCCACGTTGACGGCAGAGGCGGTCACTCCAGCGCCGAGATCGTTGATCTCGGTCACCAGTTCCTCCAGCGTGGTCGAGGCGGTGACGTTGACGCTTTGGGTCGGACCGCTGGCTCCCACCTGAAACTGGAAGGTACCGCTCGTCGCCGCGACCGTGGCCGTGGAGGCGGCCACCCCAGTCGACGAGGTGGCAATCGCGCCCCGCGCCAGCGAATTCACCGTGATGCTGGTCGAACCGTTGAGCGCCCCGCTGCCAGCACTCACGCCAAGAACGGCGGTGTCGGTCGAACTCGCCTTCCGGCTCAAGGCGTTTTCCACCTCGCGGAGCGCGCTCGCGGCAGAGCGGAAGGAGAGCAGTTTCGCTTCGAAGCTGCCGATTGCCGACTGCTTTGCCTGGCTTTCGGCCTGCTCGAGTTCGAGAAAGCCGACCGATCGCCGCCGCTCAAGCGCGACCAGCTTATCAATCATGCCATTGGTATCTAGGCCGGTCGCCAGACCGCCGAAGGTGATGAAAGCCATCTAACCCTCCCTGTCCACCAGCGAACCTGGCTGGACCGCCAGTTGCCGCAGCAGGGCCAAGCGCTCCTCGGGAGGAATCTGCCGCAGCACGGCCTTTGTTTCCGAGTCGCGCACCTCGATCACGATACGACCGCTGGACGATTCGACCCGGATCGAGAGCTCTCGCCCCGGCATGCTCGGCAGCTTCGCGAGGTGTTCGTGAACCTCCGCCGCAGCCTCGACAGGCCTCTTCCCGAGCCCTCGGGAGGCGCCTGTCTCTGCCAATTCTTTTCGTGTTTCGGGTCTTTGTTCCCGCACCGCCTGCTCGATAAAAGCGGCCAGCTGCCCAGGATCACTCGCGGAAACTTTCCCCTCTTGATGAATCTGGATCATGCGGATGCTCCGGCATCAGGCCGGGGAGACGATCTCTCCCCGGCCCGAGCCTCCGAATTACCGCAGCAATGAAAGGGCCAGCTGCGGCTGCTGGTTCGCCTGGGAGAGAACCGACACGCCCGCCTGCTGGAGAATGCTCGCCCGCGTCAGGTTTGCGGTCTCCTCGGCCACGTCGGTGTCGCGGATGCGCGACTCGGCGGACGAGAAGTTCTCGCGTGCCACACGAAGGTTGGAGATCGCGGTGTTGAGGCGGCTTTCGACCGCACCCAACGTGCCGCGACGCGAAGCCACGGTCTCGATCGCCGAGATGATCGAGGTGATGGCCGACTGCGCGGCGTCCTGCGTCGAGACCGCCACGCTCGAGAGGCCAACGCCACTCGAGGAGCCATCAACCGTACTGAACGAAATCCTGCTGTTGGTCGTGCCGTCGAGGCCCACCTGCAGGTTCACGGTCGTGCCCGAGGAAAGCAGGCTGACACCGTTGAAAGTCGTGGTGTTCGAGATCCGATCGATCTCGGACACCAGCGCCGTGAACTCCTGCTGGAGTGCGCTGCGCTGCGAGTTGCTGACCAGGCCCGAGGCGGATTGCTCGGAAAGTTCCGTCAGCCGGGTCAAAATATCGCCGACCTTACCGAGGGCTTTCTCCCCGATACTGATCGCCGAAATGCCATCGTTGGCATTGCGGATCGCCTGACTCGCGATGCGCACATCGGCCCGCAGCTTGTCGGCGATCGCCAGACCGGCGGCGTCATCGGACGCCGAATTGATGCGCAAGCCTGACGAGAGGCGCTCAAAGGAACGTCCGAGGGCGCCCGAAGAGCTGTCCAGGTGGCGCTGTGCCGACATCGACGGCACGTTCGTATTCACCGTTAGAGACATCTGTGTATCCTCCGTGTTTTGCCTGGGATCCGACGTCCTTGCCGGATCCGTTCTGCCGCGGGGCGCTCTGCCCCGTGGTCTCTGTCTGGGATTCGTCCAAGCGCAACTGGAACTTGAGAAAAACGCGAGCCCCCGCCGCCCGATCTGGAAAAATCTACCCAGGGATGGGCAGTCTCGACCCTGTTCTCGACCGACCCTGCGCGCGAAAAACACAAGAATCCGCGCATTTTCGGGTTGGCACGGCGACTGCGGAGAACGCTCCTCGGGGCAGGTCGCCCCAACATGAAGCCGGCGAAGGAACGCCGACGCACGGAGGAACACGCCCATGGCATTGAACGTCAACACCAATGTGCCCTCGCTGAACGCGCAACGACAGCTCGCGATGTCGGGGGAATCGCTGGCAAAATCTTTCGAGAGATTGTCCTCTGGATTGCGCATCAACTCGGCCGCCGACGATGCTGCCGGTCTGGCGATCGCCGACAAGCTGCGGGCCGATATCCGCATCGCGAGTCAAGCGATCCGCAATGCCAACGATGGCATTTCGGCGATCAGTATCGGGGAAAAAGCGCTCGGCAAGGTCGGCGACATCTTGACCCGCCTCTCGGAACTCGCGCAGCAATCTGCCAGTGGTTTGGTCAGCGACACCCAACGCAGCGCCTTGCAGCAGGAGTTCCTGGCGCTCGTCTCGGAAATCGACCGGATTTCGAATTCGACTACCTTCAATGGCGTCAATCTTCTTTCCGCTGGAACCACGATCTCGCTTCAGGTTGGGCTCGACAGCACCACCAACAGCCGGATCGCCTTCACTACGGTCGATGGCTCCTCCAGCGGTGTCGGTCTGGCCAGCGTGGGCGTTTCAAGTCAGGCCAGCGCACAATCGTCGCTTGCCCTGATCAGCGCGGCAATCGAGACCGTCGCGCAGCGCCGCGGCACGCTGGGTGCGATCGAGAGCCGCCTCAATACGGCCATTGCCAATTTGCGGGTCGCGCGCGAGAACTTTGCCGCGGCCGAGGCGCGCATCCGCGACACCGATGTCGCCGAGGAAACGGCAAACCTGACCCGTGCCACCATCCTGCAGCAGGCCGGTGTTGCCGTCCTCGCCCAGGCCAACCAACAGCCGCAGCTTGCGTTGCAGTTGCTCAGCTGATTCCGGGCCGCTTCGCTCGAACGCCGCGCTGGTTCGCAACGGCGACCAGCGCGTCGGGCCGCAGAAATCGACACCCGCTCGGGCCAGTCGGTCTCAGCGCGACTCAAGCAGGCGACAGGCCGCAACAAGCCCAACTTCGCCGAGGGCGCGCCCGATGAAGACCAGGGCCGGCGGCCCCGTCGAAGAGATCTCCGCCGCTGGTTCGATCTCAATTCGACCCGCCACGGCATGCACCTCGATCCAGCCGCCATCGAGAGCCGGCAACAAGCCCTTCACCCGCCACACCCGGGCACCGAGCGTCTCGAGCAGATCCTCGACCCGTTCGGGATCGACCGGTGTTTCTGGCCGCCAGGTGTAGGTCTCGAAGGACACGCCCTCTGATAGATGGCTTTGAAACGAGCGGACGGACGGCAAAAAAGGCGCGCGGTTCAATCCGGCGCCGAGCAGGACTTCCCACGGCACCTGGCCGCGAGAAACTCGCAAAATCGGTGCCTCGGCATTGTGGCGGCGCAGCACATCCTCGCAGGCGCGGCCCTCGTCATCGACCAGATCGAGTTTGTTCAGGACGATCAGATCGGCGCGCTCGACCTGCAGGCGGGCCTCCCAGACTTCCGTGGCAGCGGCAGCAAAATTGGCGGCATCAACCACCGTGACCAGCGCGTCGAGGCGGTAGTGCTCATCGAGTTCAGGACGCGCAAAGGTCCAGCCAACCGGCAGCGGATCGGCGAGACCCGTGGTCTCGACGACGATATGATCAAGGTCGGGTCGCGCGGCCAGTTCCAGCAGGGTGCGGCGCAAATCCTCGTTGATCGAGCAGCAGAGGCAGCCGTTATCGAGTTCGACAAAACGCTCGGCACCCTGCAGCAGCCGGCCGTCGATCCCGATCTCGCCGAATTCGTTGACCACCACCGCGACGCGCAGACCATGCGCGCCGCCGAGCAGGTGGTTCAAAAGAGTCGTTTTGCCGCTGCCGAGGAAGCCCGAGAGCACCGTAGCCGGCCGTCGTGGCGCCATGCTTGGCCTTCCTAGCAGGTCGCCGACGACCGGGGCACGCCTGCCACAACAGCTTCAACCTGCTCCCAGAAACCGAAACGACCTGCGTTCGCAGAGAATGCGCTGGTGCGGCACAAGGGCATCGCCATTCGCTTGACAAGCTCCCGCACCACAGCCATCCTCCACGCCGTGGCTCAGAAATTTCGCCACATCCCGCAGCACCCACCCTCGCAGTTGGCCTGCACCCTTCGGACGGTGGATCTGTCTGCGACCGCCGATGCTGAGACCGTATGCGTCCTGCTCGACAGCTATGCCCGTCACGAGATCGGCACGGGCGCCGCACTCCCAGCTGCCGTGCTTGAGGCCCTGCCGGCAGCCCTCGGCGCGATGCCGGGCGTGCTCGTGCTCCTGGCAGACGTCGGGGCAAAGCCGGTCGGGCTTGCGGTCTGCCTGCCGAGCTTCTCGACCTTCACCGCCCGACCGGTGCTCAATATCCACGATCTGATGGTATTGCCCGATTTCCGCCGACGGGGGATCGCGACGCATCTGCTCGACGCCGCCCTGCGCCACGCCCGCGCGCGCGGCTGTGCAAAAATTACTCTTGAAGTGCGCGAGGGAAATGTCGCCGGCCGCGGGCTCTACCGGCGCTTCGGCTTCACCGGCGATGCCTCGACCGAACCGCGCCGAACGTTCTTCCTCGAACGGTCCTGCGACGACCGGCCAGCCTGACGCAGCATCAAACGAGGACGGGCGCGCCCGCAGGACTTCGTTCCTGCTCCCGGGGATCGCGGCGATCTCCACGTCCCATCAAGCGATGACGCCACCCGCCCGCAGACCCGTGCGCTCGGCCAGGCCCACGCCCCACGCCTCGAGTCCTTCGTCGGTTTGTTGCCCAGGCGCCGCCGGGGGGCGCTGGATCGCACCCGGAGTGCGGCTGAAGCGCGGCACGGG
>VFKT01000033.1 GCA_009885395.1 Deltaproteobacteria bacterium
CGTTGGCGCGGTGGCAGCTCGGTCGACCGCCGCGTCCGCGGTGGCGTCGTCACCCAGGCCGCCGCGCGCCTGGGCGAAAGCTCGGGCATGTACCTCGCGGTGGCACCGGCAGGCACTCGCGGCCAGGCCAAGCATTGGAAAAGTGGTTTTTACCAGATCGCCCGCGCCGCCCAGGTGCCGATCATCTGCGGCTTTCTCGATTATCGACGGAAGGTCGGCGGGCTGGGCCCGAGCATCTTACCCACCAACGACGTCAAGGCCGATATGGACCGGATCCGCGCCTTCTATCGCGATATGACGGGTCATCTGCCCGAGCGCAGCACGCCGATCCTGCTCGAAGAGGAATTTGAGAGCGGGCCGCCGACCGGCTGAGTTCGCTCACGCACCTCCAAGATTCGGAATTCCGGGGGCTGACGGGTTCGGCGTATGGAGATCGAAACGGAAGGTCTTGATCTGTGCCGCCACTCCGGGCCCGGGTGCCGAGTCGGTGAAATTGACCGGCGAGAGCTTCGGTTCGTAGATGCCCTCGGCGAGTTCATCGCCGACCGGCGGCTCGAGTGCGCTGACCTATTGCGACCAGTCGGGATCGTTGAGCAGGGCCTCCTCGGCACCCAGAGAGAGGATTTCGACCCGCGGGAGAAGATCGCGCTCGATGCGTTGCCAGAGGGCGGATCCGCCCTTGATGCGTTTAATGCCGAAGCGAAGGTCCACCGCGACGACGGACGAAGTGCAGAGTGCCGATCGAGAGATCTGATCGAAGCGCTCAACTATGGATTCTACCGGTCGCTTCTTAAGCACCTCCGAGAGGACGTTCGTGTCGAGCAGGTAGCCGTTTATTTCGTGCGGCGTCGAGGCGATCTGTGCTTCGTCCGAGCGGCGATTCGAGGAACATATTTTTGTCGCGAGTCGACGATCTCGTTGACGGCCTCGAAGAATGGATTCTCCGCGTCCAACCAGCCGATGAGTTCGGAGAAACGTCGCTTGGCCTCGGCTACATTCAGGGTTTCCGAGCCCTTGGGGGCACCTCGAAGAGCAGAGCGTGGCACTTGACCATCCTGGCCAACTAACTCATCTTGATCAACAGCGCACCCGGCTATCGAGCGGCCCTTGCGCGCGAGCCGGGAGCGGGAATCGGTACCCGGCTTGATCGGCTCGAGCCGCTATCCCTCGTTTCCGCCGATTTCAATTGACCCGTTTCGCCTGGCCCGCCCATTCCCGCTCGCGCAGAACAAACTTCTGGACCTTGCCCGTGGCCGTCTTCGGCAGATCGCCGAACTCAACCGTCTTTGGACATTTGAACCGGGCCAGGCGCTCCCGACAGAAGCCGATCAGCTCTTCGCCGGTAGCGACGGCACCCCGCTTCAGCACCACGAAAGCTTTCGGGACCTCGCCCCATTTCTCGTCGGGGATGCCGATCACGGCCACCTCCATGACAGCAGCGTGAGCAGAGAGGGTACGTTCGACCTCCACCGTCGAAATGTTCTCGCCGCCTGAAATGATGATATCTTTCCTGCGGTCGCGGATTTCGATGTAGCCGTCGGCATGCACCACTGCGACATCGCCGGAGTGGAACCAGCCGCCGCGGAAAGCTTCGCGCGTCGCTTCGACGTCACAAAAGTAGCCGGCCATGACGTTGTTGCCATGCATCACGACTTCGCCCTGGGTGGTGGCATCCGCCGGAACATCGTTCATCTGCTCATCGACAACCCGCAGTTCCGCCGCGGTCACGCTGGCCATTCCTTGACGAGATTTATGCTGGGCGCGGGCGGCGGCGTCGGCGCCATCCCAGGCCGGCTGCCACTCGCAAAGCGTATGTGGACCGTAGGTCTCGGTGAGACCGTAGATATGCTGGAGGTCGGCACCAATCGCCTCGACGGCGGCAATCACAGCCGGTGCCGGTGGTGCACCACCAGTGGCGATCGTCAGGCCGCTCCGCAGCCTGATCGCATCGAAGCCGGGATGGTTTGCCAGCATGATCAGCACCGTCGGCGCGGCACAAAAGTGCGTCACGCCAAATGTTTTGATGCGATGCAAGATTTCCGCCGGATCCACGCGGCGCAGCAGAAGGTGGCGACCGCCCACCGCGGCAACAGCCCAGGGGAAGGTCCAACCGTTGCAATGGAAAAGTGGCAAGGTCCAGAGATAGACCGTACGAACATCGAGCTTGAAGCTGATCACCTGGCCAAGGGCGTTCAGGTAGGCGCTGCGGTGCGTGTAGAGCACACCCTTGGGTCGGCCGGTGGTTCCGCTGGTGTAATTGATGGAGAGCGGCCGATCCTCGTCGTCAAGTGGCAGGCTATGGTCCAGTGGCGGGCCGATAGTCTCAAGTTCGCGGTGCAGCAAGAGCCGGCACCCGCTGGCCTCGAGTGCAGCAAGGGTCGCCGAGTCGAGCGCGGGACCGCCACGCGCCTCATCGACCACGATCACCTCGAGCTTCGGTAGATCAGCGAGCACGTTTGCCAGCGGCAAGGCGAGTTCGGCATCGACGATCAGCACGCGCGCGCCACAATGCTGCAGAATGTACCCGATCTCGGCGGGAGCGAGACGAATATTAATGGCGACCAGCACACCGCGGGTGAGCGGCACGGCAAAATGGGCGGTCAAGCAAGCGCGAGTATTGGGACACAACACGGCAACCCGGTCGCCCGCGCCGATGCCGAGCGCCCTGAGCCCGCCCGCCACCCGCCCGGCGTGGTCGGCGAAGGCGGCCCAGGTGAGTTCCTCGCCCTCGTCGACCACCGCGACGCAATCGCGAAAGACGGCGGCACTCCGGCTGAGGAACGAGAGTGGCGAGAGCGCAGTATGCGAGACGGCGTGGAGATTGCGGTCGTCGGCTGGATTTTCCATGCCGATGTTTTAACGAGGTTTCGGAGGTTTGGTCAAGCAGTCCCGGGCCACGTCACGTCACACGCGCCGATCTCGCTCGGCTGCGGCCGGCCGTCTGCCAGAACGTCCGGGACGCGAAATCTAGGGCAGGCCGAGCAGCTTGTGGGTCTGGAGACTGAGCCGCCAACGCGGGTGGCGACGCACATATTTGATCGCGAGCGTCGTGTTGTTTTCGTGAGCCGGTCCATCCATCGGCTGCAGGTAACGAACCTCGAAATCGAGGCTCTCGACGGCTTCGGGAGCGAGGTCCTGGGGAAAAACAAGCTTGAGTTCCTGCCCCCGGTGAACCACCAGCGGCGCCCCGGCCTTGGGACTCACCGTCAGCCAATCGATCCCCGGCGGTGGTTCGAGCGTGCCGTTGGTTTCGACCGCGACCTCGAAACCGGCCGTGTGACAAGCGTCGATCAGATCGCTGTCAAGTTGCAGCAGCGGTTCGCCGCCGGTAAACACGACATAGCGTTCGACATCGTTCGTGCCCCCGCTCGAGGTCTGCGCGTAGCCTAGCGCCTGCTGCCAGCAAGCCTCGATCGCATGGGCAAGTTGCGTGGCGCCCTCAAAGCGTCCTCCCCCGGGGCCATCGGTGCCGACGAAATCCGTGTCACAGAATCGGCAAATAGCCTCGGCCCGGTCGTCCTCGCGACCGCTCCAGAGATTGCAACCCGTGAAGCGGCAGAAAACCGCCGCTCGACCCGTGCGCGCCCCTTCACCCTGCAGAGTGAAGTAGAGTTCCTTGACAGCGTAGGACACTTGAAGTCGGATTACCCCACAATTCCCGGGGTCGCACAGCCCGTCGCTTGAGCGGGCGGAGCCGGTATCTGAGAGGTGCCCGCTCCTGAACGGAAATGAGCCTCGCACAGCCCGACCACCGCGGGCGGAGCCGCGATCTGAGAGGTGCCCCGCTCCGAAACCGAAATGAGCCTCGCACAGCCCGGTCGCCTGAGGGGGCGGAGAGCGGGGATGCGCCGCCGGCCGGAGCCCCCGGGCGCGTATCGGCGCGACCCGAGGGGAGCAGGTGCCGGCGTTCCGAAGCCGCCTTCCGCGTGCCTGACAATTCGCATCCCGCCAGCCCGCATGTCAGAGACCCACGTCGAGGCCTCGGCTATGCGTATTCCTGCAATTGACATGGTGAAGGGGCTGGCCATCATCGGGGTGACGCTGATCCATTCCGAGGCGCTGGGCCGATCGCGCTGGATGACTCTCCTCTTCCTGCACTCGGTACCGGTGTTCTTCGTCCTCTTCGGCACCAATTCGATCCAGTGGTTCGAGCGCCACGGCGGCCGCGGCGCCACCCGCACCTGGTATCTGCGCTTCCTGCGTCGAGTTCTCATTCCGGCGTGGACGGCGGTCGCAGTCTGGTGGTTACTGGTCCTGGTTCTTCGTCCGGGTATGCCGCATGTCAAGCTTACGCCGCACCTGCCTTTTTTGCATATGATAGGCTACTTCAAATGGGTCGGCATCAGTTGGTTTGTCACGGTACTGCTCGAACTGGCGCTACTCTTTCCCCTGCTTGCCCTGATCACCCGGCGCTTTGGCCCCGGTGTGCTGCTCGCGCTTGGGATCGCGATCACGCTGCCGCTGGACTTCGGCGCCCGCACCCTGCGCGAAACGATTAGCCCGGAACATTGGTTTGTCTTCGGCCCGCGCTTCCTGCTGCAGGTGAGCTTTGGCGTCCTTCTGCTGCGCTGGTTGCCGCGAATTCCGCGATCGGCGGGATTTGGTACCCTGATCTGCCTGCTGGTCTTTGTGCCGCTGCTTGAACAGATTTCACTGGTCGGCCTGGTCGAGATCGCCAAAACCATTGGCACGACCCCCCTCGGAGTGGTGCAGCTTCAGCATATTGCCAACCGGGCCTACGCCCTGCCGCTGACACTCTTTCTGCTTTTCGTGATGCAGGCGATTGCCGATGGCGCGCAAGCCGGCAGCAAAGGGCCGCGCCGGTTCCTTCGACCCGCGGCGACGCTCGTCGAACGAACCTTGAGATGGCTCGGTACCCACTCCTACGGGCTTTATCTCGGGCAGATGGTCACGCATAACGCCCTTATTTTTTGGTTCGGTGGGGCTTGCAATTTCGGCGGCTGCTCGGGCCCGCTCTACGACGACATGAGTCGGCCGATTCATACCGCCTGGCTGGCGGCAGGCTCGTTCGCGATGCTCGGGGCTGGGCACGCCCTGCTGGCAGCCGTCGATCGGTTGCGAGCGCGCGGGCTGCCGCTACCCGACCTACGGGTTTGAAAAGGAGATTAAAAACATGGACAACAAACGGATCTACTCGTGCGACGACCATATCGACCTCTGGCATCTGCCACCCGATCTCTGGACCGCACGCATGGCGACGGGCCTTCACGCACAAATTCCACACGTCATCGCGAAGAAGACCGGCGACGCCTGGATGGCGGGCGAGCGCTTTCTCGGACCGAGCCGGATGGCACGGCCAGAATACAGCGCTATCTCGCGAGCCGGCATCGAGGACGACGGGCTGCGGGCAAGCACGCCGCATCTCCGGCTCGCCGACATGGATCTTGATGGGATCTGGGCCTCGGTGATCTACGGACCCTCGCTACTGGGCCTGCAGATCCCGGACCCCGAGCTCAAGGCGGATTGTTTGCGCACCTACAATGATTGGGGTGCTGATTTCAACGCCAATGCACCCGAGCGACTCTGCGTCCTACCCGTGTTGCCAACGCATGATCCCGCGGCGGCCGTGAGTGAGCTCGAACGGATCGCCAAGCTCGGCCACCGTGGTGCGATCTTCTACAATTTTGAAACCAGCGTCGCGGATCCCCGCTGGGAGCCGCTCTGGCAAGCCTGTGCCGCAAGCGGTCTGCCGCTCTCGTTCCATATCGGGGGTGGCACTTCGCTGCTGCAGCCAAAGCCCGGCTCCTGGCAGCTTGCGGCCTGGGCCGCCATCGCCCCGCTACAGCTTGACGAACCGCTGATGGCGATGTTGTTCTCCGGCGCGCTCGAGCGGAATCCTGGTATGACGTTGGTCCTGGCCGAGGCTGGGATCGGCTGGGTCCCCTATGCCCTCGAGCGCATGGACGGCGCCTTTGGCAAGCATACACCGCTGGCCGCCGATTACCGCCTGCGCGAGAAGCCAAGCGATCTCTTCCGCCGCCAGGTCCTGGTCACCTTCGAAGAGGAGCCGCAGGGACCGCGCGTAATCCCCCTGATCGGCGAGGATAATGTGATGTGGGCCTCAGACTATCCCCACCCCGACAGCACGTTCCCGCATTCGCGGCAGGCGATCATCGAAGCCTTTGAGGGGCTCGACGATCGTATTCGCGACAAGGCCACCAGCGAAACCTGCCAACGACTGTACAAGTTTTAGCCTGAAGCGGAGCGGCCGCCTCTGCTAGAGGAGCATCCATGACGTATACCGATCTGCTCTGGGAGAAGGACGGCCACGTCCTCACCCTCACCCTCAACCGCCCCGAGCGGCATAACGCACTCAATGCGAACCTGCTTAAGGTCGAGTTGCCCGACGCCTTCCGTCGGGCGCGCGAGGACATCGAAATCAGGGTCGTCATCGTCACCGGGGCCGGCGAACGCGCCTTCTGTTCTGGAGCGGATTTGAAAGATACCGCGGCGACCGGCTCGATCGGTGGGACAGAAGGCCCAGCGCAAGGGCCGTATTACCGCAGTACGCCGACGGCCTTTCTCCATGAAGGCTTTGATAAACCGGTCCTCGTTGCGGTCAACGGGATGTGTCTCGGGGCCGGGCTTCATTTCGTCGCCGACGGCGATCTCGTACTGGCGGCCGAACATGCCACATTCTTTGACACCCATGTCCGCGTCGGCCAGGTCTTCGCTCTCGAAGCGATCGGGTTGTTGCGTCGGATGCCCTTCGGTGAAGTTATGAAAATGATGCTGGTCTCGGGCACGGAAAGAATGGATGCTCCGACAGCCCAGCGACTCGGCTTGGTCAGCGAAATTTCGGCCGGAAAGGATTTGCTGGCGCGAGCCCGCGAAATCGCCGCGACCATCGCGCAATTCTCGCCCGCCACCATCGCCGCCAGCAAACGGGCGATGTGGGCGGCCTTGGAACATGGCTTGACTGACGGTCTCGAGCGCGGCTGGCGTGAGATCTACCAGCATTGGACCCACCCCGATTACCTCGAAGGCCCGCGCGCCTTTGCCGAGAAACGTCCGCCACGCTGGCACGTCGATTGATCCGCGTCCCGCCTGTGGCGGGCGCTCGGAGCGCAAGGCCAGCGGCAGCTCATGCTGCCGATGCAGACGCTCAAGGCCTACCCCCGATGGCGTTCAAAAGCTTGTAGGTCGGCACGCAATCGGCCCGCATGAAGACAAAATAACCAACACTATCTGCCACGTCCTGCACGAAGCGACCGAGGAAACGATCCTCGACGACAATCGTGCCGGGCTCGACCCGCAGGCGCCAGGCCGGCGGCCGACGCCACGGCCCATCCAGCGGACAGGCGCGACAG
>VFKT01000079.1 GCA_009885395.1 Deltaproteobacteria bacterium
CTCTTGCCGCCGAGTTCGAGAGTGACCGGGGTGAGATGCTCGGCCGCCGCCCGCATGACGATCCGTGCGACAGCGCCATTGCCCGTGTAAAAAATATGATCGAAGCGCTGTTCAAGGAGGGCGTTGGTTTGGGGTATGCCACCTTCGACCAGCGCAACGCAGTCCCGGTCCATGTATTGCGGCACCAGTTCGGCCAGCGTTGCCGAAACGGTTTCTGTAAGTTCCGAGGGCTTGAGAAGCGTGCAGTTGCCGGCCGCGATCGAGCCGGCGAGCGGACTCAGCAGCAGTTGTACCGGGTAGTTCCAGGGTGAAATGACCAGCACCACGCCCAGCGGTTCACGCAGGATGCGCGAACTTCCGGGTTTGACGGTGAACGGCGTCGTCACGGCTTCGGGTTTCGTCCAGCGCTCAAGGTTGGCGAGGATCAAGTCGATTTCCTGAACAACCACCGAAAGATCGGTGGTATAGGCCTCGATTTCTGGCTTGCCGAGGTCGGCCTGGAGGGCCGCGATCAATCGCTCGGTATTCTCGGTGAACAACGCCCGCAGCCGACCCAGCTGCTCCTTGCGCCAGGCTAGCGGGCGGCTCTTGCCGCTCTCGAAGGCCTGCCGCAGTCCGGCAACAACGCCCGGAATGCGCGCCAGATCGGTTTGTGGAACCGGTGCCAACTGAACCCCTGCGCCCATTGGATGTCTCCTTTTATACTTGACGGTTGGTACAGCCCCGTCTTCGTCGTATCCGGGGCTGGTTTGATGCGTTGTGTGAGTGGCCGGGCCGGAGCGGCACGGGCCCTGCCTTTTTCTGTATCCGAGCGCCGTTGCTGGTGCCACGCCCGGCGCGAGGGGCTCGCCCGGGCCGGGCTTGAGCCCGACGCCGCTGCGACTCGGGCCCGCGGCCCGGCCTGGCCCTGAAAGTCGCGTGAGCTGCGGTTGGCTGCCGCAGCGAGACGCAGTTGGAGCACCACGAAAACGAATATGGCACCCAGGCAAAAGAGGTGGTCGGCCAGGATCGAGCGGGCCAGATCGCTTTGTTCCGCGATGGTTCCCAGGCCTTGGCCGAGTGTGATGGCGTTGGGCAGCACCCGACCTCCAGCCAGGCCGACGGCGGCCAGAACCAGCAGCAGCGCCAACCAATCGAGGCGGTACTCGCGGCGTGGCGCTCCGCTGCGCTTGCGGCCGCGCACCAGCGACCAGCCCACGCCGATCAAAGTTGCGGCCATGACTACACCGACCAGCCGACCCATCGGATCGGCCTCGGTGGTCACCCGTCGATAGTAGGCACCGATCGAATTCAGCACGGCTGCAGGTAGCGGGGTGCCGTCCGGATGGCCCAGGACCTGCACGTCGAACATCAGATCAAACCAGAGTACGGCGCAAAGGAAACCGCCGCAGGTCGAGAGGAAGGCGTGCATCGTCACACCGTGCATCGCACGCTTGCCAGTGCCTTGTCGATCTACCTTCAGGCTCTCGATCAGGCGACTCACGAAAACGGGTGCTCGATACCGGTCATGATTTCTGTGGGGGCGATTTCATCGCTCCGGGCGTAAAATCATTTGGCTTCTTCGTCGAGGGCCAACCGCAACAAGCGCTCGGCTTGCGGCAAACCGCCACCGAAGGGGAAGGGCGCCCGCACCCGCCACGCGACCAGCAGCGGCACCACCAGCCAGGGCAGGCTCATGCCAACCACGCGCAGCGGATCGGGTGAACGCCAGGCCGGAACGGTCGAAAAGAGTTCTTCGGCGAGCACCATCAAGGTGACGAGCAGGGTGGCCGGCACCCAGGCAAACACGGGGCCACGGATTTTGTTGCGACCGCGCAAGACGCCCCAGGCGAGGTAAGCGCAAACCGGCGTCGAGACAAAGCCCGACCAGAGGATCGCCACCAGGAAGAAGGCGGGTGGGTCCATGAACATCGGATCGGCCGTGCCGTAGTGCGTGCGCAGAATCGCTTCGAGGGCCGGGAGCGGCAGACCAAGCTGCGGCAGCGCATCGACGCCGAAGCCCGATACGGCCATGGCGAGCAAAAGAAGAGCGAGCGGCAGGTCGAGGAGTCGATCACGCAGTCGGTGGGGGTGAAGGCCGCTTGCCGCGGGTGGAAGGGGCGATCGGGTGCTCATGCGGGTTGCTCTGGCGCGGCTCTGCGGGCTCACCTATCACGCCACCGGGCTGTGGCGAAGCGCATGTTCCTGCACCGTCGGCGACATTTTCAGCGAGTCGTGAGCATCCCGCTTCAGCGTCGGCCGCGCATTTTGCCATAAACACCTTAGGAGGAATTCGATGAGCGCAAACCTTGAGGTGGTGCGCGTCTGCCCCGACGACGCGCTCGTTTTTGGTCTGCACCTCCCGATTGCCGCGCAGAGCCGGGCCTTCGCCCAGGGCTGGGAAAAAGCTTGTGGCCCTGCCGAAATCCGGCGTATTGCCGAAGCGGCAGATCAGGCGGGTCTTTTCTACCTCGGCATCAGCGACCACGTCGCCATCCCGCGCGCCTTGGCGCCCGTGATGTCGACCGTTTGGTACGATCTGGTGGCGACCCTTGGCTATCTCGCCGCGGCCACCTGCAGAATAAAACTCTTGTCGTATGTGGCAGTATTGCCCTACCGCCATCCGCTGCAGAGCGCGAAAAGCTTCGCCACATTGGATGCCTTGTCGGACGGACGGTTGATCGTGGGTGTCGGGGCCGGGCACGCACAAGATGAATTTGCCGGGCTCGGTGTTTCCTTCGGTGATCGTAGTGCGTTGCTTGACGAATCGATCGATGCCTTGCG
Source organism: Deltaproteobacteria bacterium (assembly GCA_009885395.1). GTDB lineage: Bacteria > Desulfobacterota > Binatia > UBA12015 > UBA12015 > SXLG01. The sequence goes on from VFKT01000079.1 coordinate 2,764, forward strand.
TGTTGCCTTGCTTGACGAATGGCCTGAGCACGATGGGCGTTTCTTCTCCTTTCGCGAGCTTGGCGTGGCACCTCGTCCAGCTCAAAAACCGCGTCCGCCGATCTGGGTGGGCGGCTCTACCCGGGCCGCGCTGCGACGGGCGGCGGAGCGGGGGGATGGCTGGCTTCCTCAAGGTGCGCCCGAAATGGGAATGGCGGCGGCGATCGAGACGATCCGGGGGCATCGTGAAAAAATGCGCGCCGGGGCGCCAATCGAGATCGGCATGAATGCACCGTGGATGTACCTTGGGCGGCCGTCGTTCGAGGTGCCGGAGGGAACCATCACGGGATCAGCCGAGCAACTCGCCGAGCCGCTGCGTGCCGCGGCCGCCCTTGGAGTCAATCATATGGGCGTGCGTTTCCGCTGCCGTTCGGTTGACGAACTGATCGATCAGATCCACGGCTTCTGCCGTGAGGTCGCGCCGCTTGCCGCGAGGATGACGTAGGCTCGGCCGGGGTTGCGGCGGAACGACCGCCGCTAACGACCGAGGAGCTGGTTCCCCGGGGAACAGATTTCGCTGAGGCGCTCCCGCTCGGCTGGGGGCAGGTCGCCGAGGCGTGGTCGCGGTGCACCGCGGACCAAGGCCGCGGCCCGGTCGATCCAGCCGTCCGCGGCGGCGTCGATTTCGAAATGTTCGGCGATCCAGCGCAAGGTTTCATGTGGACGGGCGACCAGATCCTCGAAACGCACTTCCGCGTATTGATTTCGGTCGAGACCCGCGATCGCGCGGTAGCCGCGCATCAGTTGCTCGCTCCAAAAGCGTCCAAAGAATTCGATTGGTGGCCGTCCCTCCAGAATAGGCCGAAAGGGGTCTGCTGTCGGGTCGGCGGGCGGCGTGCGGTGGGCGAAGGCGGCACCGATATCGAGTTCGGGGTAGACGCGGTAGACCAGCGAAACTGCTAGCCGAAAGGCCGCGTGTTCGCGCATGGAGAGGGCCGCTTCCTCGCCAGAGCGGTGGATGTGCAGGAAGCGGGCGTCGGGGTAGTTGTCGCGGAGCTGGCCGAGATAATCGATGGAGGACCCCGAGCGCTCGTTCCAGATCTTCTTGCCGCATTTTGCGGCCAGCCAGTCGAAGAGGGCGGTATGGTGGTCGCGTGGCAGGCGCGCGGGCTGCGCCAGGACGAAGTTTTTTGTCTGGTCGAAAAGGGAATCCGGATCGTCGGAGAGTCGCGGCAGCATCGAGACCAGAATCCACGGCAGATCGTCTTCGCGCCGGGAACGGCTGCTGGGCTTGTCGTAGGGGTAGACGATCTCCTCGACCGAGTAGCCGCGGCTGATCACAACCGTGACGAAGGGGTGGGGTTGGGAGATCATCTCCCAGAATTCCGCTCCTGTAATAGGTTGCAAGCCAAAGCGACGGCCGCCATCGAGTCCGTTGAAGTACTCAAAGAGGCTGGTCATCTCGGGGCTCTGGTCGAGCAGGCGGGAGAGCAGGGTCGAGCCGCAGCGGCCGGTACCAACGACGAAGCGCTTCATGAGAGAGGGCATACTCCGGCCTGCCAGCGAGCGACAAACCGGGGCTGTCGCGTCGCGTCGCTGGCCTGGGCTGGCGGGCCGGGTTAGGCAGGGCGGCATGGGTCGTCGCAGCCGCTACGCCGCCGAAGGCATCCAGCGCACGATCACTCCGGAGGCGGTATTTTTTCGTCGCCGCGAGATTCTGGCACTTGGTGCGACCTTGCCGCTGGCTGCGATCGCCGGGAGCTGCACGTCGGCTCCGGCTGGCTTGACTCTCGGGTCCGGCTCCCCGCCGGATGGAGCGGCAGGCCAGGCTGGTCCCGGCTCCCTGCCGACGCCTCTCGGCGAGGCGGTGGCAACGCCATTTGATGAAGCGGCTGCGATCGTCCAGCCGCCGCTTGAGTACCCGAAATCGGCGGCGATCGTGCGCAACCAGACGATTCCGCTCCCGCCCGGGCACCCCAGCCGCAGGACGGCCGAGATCGTTGCCGCGACGCATAATAATTCCTACGAATTTCTGCCCGGCGAAGGCGGCTTCGCATGGCCGCGAACGAAGGAGTTCGAGGTCTCGCCGTGGAGCTTCACCCTTGAAGGCGAGTGCCATCGACCGCAGACATTTGATCTTGATGCGCTTTGGAAACTTGGGCTCGAGGAGAGGATCTACGCGTTTCGCTGCGTCGAGCGCTGGGCGATGAATGTGCCCTGGGTGGGCTTTCCGCTGCGACGCCTACTAGAGCGGGCGCAGCCGAACTCGCACGCGAAGTTCGTCCGCTTTGTCTCGGTGGAGCGGCCGACGCAGATGCAGGGCATCGCCGAGACCCGCGACGAATTCGCCTGGCCCTACCATGAAGGGCTGCGACTTGATGAGGCGATGAACGAACTCGCCTGGGTTGCCACCGGGATGTACGGCCACCCGCTGCTCAAGCAAAACGGCGCACCGGTGCGGATCGTGTTGCCCTGGAAATATGGCTTCAAGGGGCCCAAATCGATTGTGCGGATCGAGTTCACCCGGGAACAGCCCCCGACCTTCTGGGGGACTGGTGATTATCGACACGAATACGGTTTGATTTCCAATATCAATCCCAATATCCCACATCCGCGCTGGAGCCAGGC